>NZ_JBFAWH010000002.1:0-48081 GCF_040680235.1 Streptomyces sp. NPDC052101 | reverse complement strand
GTGGCGGGCATGGCTGAGCCGGGTCGCTGTGGACCGTCAGCGCAGGGTGCGCGCGGGCATGGCTGACGCCGGCCTCCGCGAGGCACCGGCGCACGCTTCTCGCGGACACGGCGTAGTCCGGCCGCGGCGAGGCGTGTCAGCGCAGGACGCCCTCGATGAAGTCGCTGCCCAGCCGGGCCACCGACGTCAGGTCCAGCTGGTGCTGGACGTACCGGCCGCGGCGGCAGTCGGTGATCAGGCCCGCCTTCTTCAGCACCGCCAGGTGCCGGGATATCTCGGGCGCCGACATGCCGTGCGCGTCGGCCAGTTCGCTCGTGGTGTGCGGGGCGCGTGCCAGGTGCCGGCACAGCCGCATCCGCACCGGGTGGGCCAGCGCCTCCATGCGGCGGGTGAGCTGCTCCACGGACGGGGCCTGCGGGCGGGAGCCGCTCGCGGGATAGGAGATCGACGGCTGCCAGCCGAACCGGTGCAGGACCAGCACATGCGGCCAGCCGAGGCTGGTCGGCACCAGGACCAGGCCGCCGTCGCCGGTGGCGGTGCGGCCCACCGAGAGCTTGTCGACCGTGATGAGCGCGGCGTCCTCGTCCAGCGAGATGGCCTGGGAGAGCGACGCCAGGGCTTCGGCGAGACCCGCGCGGCGCAACAGCTCGGTCTTGTGCCGGGCGTCCGCGGCGAGCTGCGGCTGGATACGGGCCCAGGTGTCGGCGAAGAACGCCGCGTCGCAGTCGAGCATCAACTGCCGGAACCAGGCGCGGACGACGGGCGGGTCCTCCAGCAGCCGGCGCGTGAACCGCTCCTGTACGGCACCGCGCGCGGCGGCCAGCTCCAGGGAGCGACGGCGCAGCTCCGGGTCGTCCAGCGGGCCGGGGGCCTGGACGTCGTAGCGCAGCTGGCAGGTGAACTCCAGCGCAGCGCTCACGAACTGTTCGTCCGTCAGCTTGTCCAGCAGGTCCAGCTCTTCGGCGAGCGTGGCGCCGGGGAGCGTACGACCGCCGGGGATGCCCGCGAACGGCGCGAAGACGTCCGAGAACGTCGTACGCCACAGGAAGTCCGCCTCGCACAGCCGGTCGGCGAGGCAGGGGTCCAGCCGGGACGAGACCGCGGTCGCCCAGCCCTGGAGGGCGGGATGGTGACCGGGCTCGCTCAGGGCGTGCAGGGCCATTCCCAGTTCCGCCAGGGGAGAGGGCACGACGGAGACCCTCTCCCACCTCCCGGCTTCGCTCGAGCCGGGGGCACCCCCATCAGTGGCGAGTCCCGTGATGTCGATCGTCACGCTCATGCCCACCATCGTGCACCCGGCCACTGACAGCGGCCCGGTCGATTGACGGCAGTCGTCAATCCACGGGACAACCGCCCTGGCCAGGGGCAGCCTGGAGGCACCGGGGCAGCCGCGGAGCCCGAACGGTCACCGAAGGATCGGTGGCCAGTCCTGTCCATCCTCGTCCCGAGACCCTCCGAGAAGGCGATCCGCCATGAGCATCACCCAGCAGTACCTCCTCGACAGCTACCGCGCCCGCGCACTCGGCGAACCGGAGCCGCCCGCGCCCGGCCGGCACGACGCCGACGTGGTCCGCGAAGTGCGCGACCACCGGCGTTTCCACGCGGTCATCGCCGAGCGCCCGGCGCGGGGGCGCGTGCGGTACGCCCTGCGCCGGTGGCTGCGCCCCCGAGCGCTGTGATCACGGCGCGGGCAGGCGGGCCACGAAGTCGGCCACGGCCCTTCGCACGTCGTCCGCCGTCCACTCCAGGCCCGCGGCACGGATGACGACCTCCGTGAACGCCAGGCCAGGCCCTTTGCTGTCCCAGAAATTCGCGAAGAGCATCACCGAGGTCTCCTCGGCCTGCCGTACGGCCGCCTCGGCCAGCACGTCGGGCTCGTACGGCAGCCAGACCTGGAACTCGTGGGTGTGCGGCACCTCGGGGTACACACGGGCCCACGCCACCCCGGCTTCGGCGAACCCCTCGCGCAGCGCGGCGGCCACCACGCGCGCGTGCCGCACGTAGTCGGGCAGCCGGGGCAGCTCCCGCTCCAGGCCGACGAGCGCGGACAGGACGGTCGGGAACTGCTGGAAGACCATGCCGCCGTACCGGTGCCGCCAGGTCTTCGACTCCTCGACCAGCGTCTTCGGGCCGGCGAGCGCCGCGCCGCCGAAGCCGTCGAGCGACTTGTAGAACAACACGTAGACGCTGTCGGCCAGACCCGCGATCTCCTCCAGCGGGCGCCCGAAGTGGTCGGTGCACTCCCACAGGCGGGCGCCGTCGAAGTGGACCACCGCGTCGCGCTCCCGCGCGGCCTCGACGACCTCGGTCAGCTCTTCCCAGGTGGGCAGCACGAAACCGGCGTCCCGGAGGGGCAGTTCCAGCATCAGCGCCCCGAAGGGCTCTTCGAAGTCATGGATCTCGGCGGCCGTGGGCAACCGGGGCTCGCTGGTCACGCGGACCGGGCGCAGGCCGCTGACCTGGCTGAACGCATTCCGCTCATGCACCTCGGGGTGGGCGAGGGCGTGCAGGGCGACCGTGGGGTCGCCGGTGCGCGCCGCCCAGCAGCGCAGCGCCACCTGCTGGGCCATCGTCCCGGTCGGGAAGAACGCGGCGTCCTCCGTGCCGAGCAGCGCGGCGACCCGCTCCTCCAGGGCGGCCACGATCCGGGTGCCGTAGACGTCGGCCGGCTCGTCCAGGTCGTACACCTCGGGTGCCGCCTCCGCCAGATGTGCGAGACGCTCGCGTATCGTGCCTCCCCAGCCCGCGCGGGAGAGAATGCGCCGCGCCTGCCGCTGGGCGGCCCCGCGCCGCTCGTACATCGACCGCTTCTCGTCCTGCCCGGCCGAATCGCGCTCGCCCGAATCGCGCTCGCCCGAATCGCTCACGGCTGGATCGCTCTCAACAGTGGCGCTCTCAGCCGTGGCGCTCTCGGGCGTGCTGCTGTCAGCCGTATCGCTCATGCCGGGGATCATGCCGTGCCGGGCCGCACGGGGCACCGGAGTTTGCGCGCGGCGAAACCGTCGCGACGCGTGGTGTAACCCACAGCCTGTGGACGACCGGTCGGCGCCGAACCGAGATAGCGTTAACATGACGAGAAATCGTCCGGTACCCAGAGCGGACTGGAACGGGAAGGCCGCCGTCGCGTGAGTACAGTCCACCAGCCAGACCTCAAGGACCGCCCCGCGCGGCTCACTGTCGGCGTCGTCGGCGCCGGTCGTGTGGGCCCCGCGCTCGCCGCGTCCCTGCGGCTCGCCGGGCACCGTCCGGTGGCCGTCTCCGGCGTCTCCGACGCCTCCCGGCGGCGCGCCGAGACGATGCTCCCGGACGTGCCGCTGGTGCCGCCCGCCGAGGTTCTGGACCGCGCCGACCTGGTGCTGCTCACCGTCCCCGACGATGTGCTGCCCGGCCTGGTGGCCGGCCTCGCCGAGACCGGCGCGGTGCGGCCCGGACAGCTGCTCGTGCACACCTCGGGCCGGTACGGCGCACGGGTCCTCGACCCGGCCCTGCGCGCGGGCGCGCTGCCGATGGCCCTGCACCCGGCGATGACCTTCACCGGCACCCCCGTGGACGTGCAGCGCCTCGCGGGCTGCTCCTTCGGCGTCACCGCGCCCGAGGAGCTGCGGCTGGCCGCCCAGGCCCTGGTCATCGAGATGGGCGGGGAGCCCGAGTGGATCAGTGAGCAGAACCGCCCGCTCTACCACGCGGCCCTCGCGCTCGGGGCCAACCACCTGGTGACCCTGGTCGCCCAGTCCATGGAGCTGCTGCGCACGGCGGGCGTCGAGGCGCCCGACCGGATGCTCGGCCCGCTGCTGGGCGCCGCCCTGGACAACGCGCTGCGCTCGGGCGACGCGGCGCTCACCGGGCCGGTCGCGCGCGGGGACGCCGGCACGGTCGCCGCGCACATCACCGAGCTGCGCGCACACGCCCCGCAGACCGTCGCGGGCTATGTCGCGATGGCCCGCGCGACCGCCGACCGGGCGCTCGCACACGGCCTGCTGAAGCCTGAACTCGCCGAGGACCTGCTCGGCGTGCTGGCCGACGGCGCCGGCGGCACGAACGGCACTCACGGCACCGAGGGGAACGACCGATGACCACCGCCCTGCTGAGCACCGCCGACGAGCTGCACGCGCGCGTGCGCAGCGGCCGCCGTGCCGTCGTGATGACCATGGGCGCCCTGCACGAGGGCCACGCCACCCTGATCCGCAGCGCGCGCGAGATCGCCGGCCGGGACGGCGAGGTCGTCGTCACCGTCTTCGTCAACCCGCTGCAGTTCGGCGCGGGCGAGGACCTGGACCGCTACCCGCGCACCCTCGAAGCCGACCTGAAGATCGCCGAACAGGCCGGTGCGGACGCGGTGTTCGCGCCCTCCGCGGACGAGGTCTACCCCGGCGGCGCCCCCCAGGTCCGCATCACCGCCGGCCCCATGGGCGAACGCCTGGAGGGCGCCTCGCGGCCCGGGCACTTCGACGGCATGCTCACCGTCGTCGCCAAGCTGCTGCACCTCACCCGCCCCGACGTGGCCCTGTTCGGGCAGAAGGACGCCCAGCAGCTGGCCCTGATCCGGCGCATGGCGCGGGACCTGAACTTCGGCGTCGAGATCGTCGCCGTACCGACCGTGCGCGAGCCGGACGGGCTCGCCCTGTCCAGCCGCAACCGCTATCTCTCCCCGGAGGAGCGGCTGACCGCGCTCGCGCTGTCCCGCGCGCTGTTCGCGGGCCGCGACCGGCACGCCGCGCAGGAGGCACTGCGCGCGCGTGCCCGCGAAGTGCCGTCCACGCACGCGCGCGCCGAGGCGCTGAGCGCCCTCGGGGAGTCCCGTGCGGCCGCCGACGCGCACGCGGTCGCCACGGCGTCCCCCGGCGGCCCGGCGGCCGTCCGCGCGGCCGCCCGCCAGGTGCTGGACGAGGCCGCCCGCTTCGCCCCGCCGCTCGAACTGGACTACCTCGCCCTGGTCGACCCGTCCGACTTCACCGAGATCGGCGGCGGCTTCACCGGCGAGGCCGTACTCGCCGTCGCCGCGCGGGTCGGCACGACCCGGCTGATCGACAACCTGCCCCTCACCTTCGGAACCCTCGGAGCCGCCTCGTGACCAGCACAGGCACCAGCACAGGCACCACTACAGGCATACGACTGCACGCGCCCGCCCCCGGCTGGGCCATCTCCGCGGACGTGGTCGTCGTCGGCTCCGGAGTGGCCGGCCTGACCGCCGCCCTGCGTTGCGAGGCCGCGGGCCTGACGACCGTCGTCGTCACCAAGGCCCGCCTGGACGACGGCTCCACGCGCTGGGCCCAGGGCGGCATCGCGGCCGCGCTCGGCGAGGGCGACACGCCCGAACAGCACCTGCAGGACACCCTGGTGGCCGGCGCGGGCCTGTGCGACGAGGAGGCCGTACGGATCCTCGTCACCGAGGGCCCCGGCGCCGTACGGCGGTTGATCTCCACCGGCGCGCACTTCGACACCGACGACGAGGGCGACATCCAGCTCACCCGCGAGGGCGGCCACCACCGGCGCCGGATCGCGCACGCGGGCGGCGACGCGACCGGCGCGGAGGTCTCCCGAGCGCTCGTGGAGGCGGTACGCGCGCGTGGGCTGCGCGCCATCGAGAACGCGCTCGTGCTGGACCTGCTGACCGACGCCGAGGGCCGCACGGCCGGTGTCACGTTGCACGTGATGGGCGAGGGCCAGCACGACGGCGTGGGCGCCGTGCACGCCCCCGCAGTGGTCCTCGCGACCGGCGGCATGGGCCAGGTGTTCTCCGCGACCACCAATCCGTCCGTGTCGACCGGAGACGGCGTGGCGCTGGCGCTGCGCGCGGGCGCGGAGGTCTCCGACCTGGAGTTCGTGCAGTTCCACCCGACCGTGCTGTTCCTCGGTGCGGACGCCGAGGGCCAGCAGCCGCTGGTCTCCGAGGCGGTGCGCGGCGAGGGCGCCCACCTGGTCGACGCCGACGGCGTGCGCTTCATGGTCGGGCAGCACGAGCTGGCCGAGCTGGCGCCCCGGGACATCGTCGCCAAGGGCATCATGCGGCGGATGCAGGAGCAGGACGCCGAGCACATGTTCCTCGACGCCCGGCACTTCGGCGCCGACATGTGGGAGCACCGCTTCCCGACCATCCTGGCCGCCTGCCGTGCCAACGGCATCGACCCGGTCACCGAGCCCATCCCGATCGCGCCGGCCGCCCACTACGCCTCCGGAGGCGTCCGCACCGACGCGCGGGGCCGTACGACCGTGCCGGGCCTGTACGCGTGCGGCGAGGTCGCCTGCACCGGTGTGCACGGCGCCAACCGGCTCGCCTCCAACTCCCTGCTCGAAGGCCTCGTCTACGCCGAGCGGATCGCCGACGACATCGCCGCGGCCCGTGCCGAGAACGGCCTCCACGCGCGCGTGCCCGCATCGGTTCCGCACCCCGAGAAGCCCGCGTACCCCCTGCTCGCCCCCGAGACCCGCTTCGCCATTCAGCGGATCATGACCGACGGCGCCTGCGTGCTGCGCTCCGAGGAGTCCCTCGCCCGGGCCGCCGAGCAGCTCCAGCGGCTGCACGCGGACGCCCGTGGTGCGCTCGACGAGAACGGCAAGACCGCCGAGCCCGGCGTCGACACCTGGGAGGCCACCAACCTCCTGTGCGTCGCCCGCGTCCTGGTGGCCGCCGCGCGGCTGCGCGAGGAGACCCGCGGCTGCCACTGGCGCGAGGACAGCGCCGAGCGCGACGACGCCCACTGGCGGCGCCACATCGTCGTACGGCTCAATCCGGACCGGTCGCTGGCCGTACGCACCACGGACACCGCAGACTTCCCCCCTACCCGGTAACACCCCAGCGTCCAGGAGCAGTGACGAACGTGAGCACCGACGATCTTCCCCTCGCCTCCGCCGGCGGTTGCGGCGACGGCTGCGCCTGCGGCGCCGACGGTGACGAGGAGTACCTGGAGAGCGGGCTCGACCCCGCGCTCGCCGAGCTGCTGGCCGCCGCCGGGCTCGACCCCGTGGAGGTCGAGGACATCGCCAACGTGGCCATCCAGGAGGACCTGGACGGCGGCGTGGACGTGACGACCGTCTCCACCATTCCCGAGGAGGCGGTGGCCACCGGCGACTTCACCGCGCGCGAGGCGGGCGTCGTGGCGGGCCTCAGGGTCGCCGAGGCCGTGCTCTCGGTGGTCTGCACCGACGAGTTCGAGGTCGAGCGGCACGTCGAGGACGGCGACCGGGTCGAGGCCGGGCAGAAGCTGCTGTCGGTCACCACACGCGCGCGTGACCTGCTGACCGCCGAGCGCAGCGCGCTGAACATCCTGTGCCGCCTGTCCGGCATCGCGACCGCCACGCGCGCGTGGGCGGACGCGCTGGAGGGCACGAAGACGAAGGTCCGCGACACCCGCAAGACGACCCCGGGCCTGCGCTCGCTGGAGAAGTTCGCCGTCCGCTGCGGCGGAGGCGTCAACCACCGCATGTCGCTGTCCGACGCCGCCCTGGTGAAGGACAACCACGTGGTGGCCGCCGGGGGCGTCGCGCAGGCCTTCAAGGCCGTACGGGAGGCCTTCCCGGAGGTGCCGATCGAGGTCGAGGTCGACACCCTGC
Source organism: Streptomyces sp. NPDC052101 (assembly GCF_040680235.1). NCBI lineage: Bacteria > Bacillati > Actinomycetota > Actinomycetes > Kitasatosporales > Streptomycetaceae > Streptomyces > Streptomyces sp. NPDC052101. The sequence goes on along the minus strand of NZ_JBFAWH010000002.1, from coordinate 40,530 downwards.
ACCAGCTGCGCGAGGTCGTCGAGGCGGGCGCGGACCTGATCCTGCTGGACAACTTCACGCCCGACGAGTGCGCGGAGGCCGTGGGGATCGTCCGCGGGCGGGCGCTGCTGGAGGCCTCCGGCCGGCTCACGCTCGACATCGCGCGCGTGTACGCCGACACGGGCGTGGACTTCCTGGCCGTCGGCGCGCTCACCCACTCCTCGCCGATCCTGGACATCGGCCTGGACCTGCGCGAGGCGGAGTAACGGCGATGCTCCTCACGATCGACGTCGGCAACACGCACACCGTCCTCGGCCTGTTCGACGGCGAGGACATCGTCGAGCACTGGCGCATCTCCACGGACGCGCGCCGCACGGCGGACGAGCTGGCGGTGCTGCTGCAGGGCCTGATGGGCATGCACCCGCTGCTGGGCGACGAGCTGGGCGACGGCATCGACGGCATCGCGATCTGCGCGACCGTCCCGTCGGTGCTGCACGAGCTGCGCGAGGTCACCCGGCGCTACTATGGCGACGTCCCGGCCGTCCTCGTGGAGCCCGGCGTGAAGACCGGCGTGCCGATCCTCACCGACAACCCCAAGGAGGTCGGCGCGGACCGGATCATCAACGCGGTCGCGGCCGTCGAGCTGTACGGCGGCCCGGCGATCGTCGTCGACTTCGGTACGGCGACCACGTTCGACGCGGTCTCCGCGCGCGGGGAGTACGTCGGCGGGGTCATCGCGCCCGGCATCGAGATCTCCGTGGAGGCGCTCGGCGTCAAGGGCGCGCAGCTGCGCAAGATCGAGGTGGCCCGGCCGCGCAGTGTGATCGGCAAGAACACGGTCGAGGCCATGCAGGCGGGCATCGTGTACGGGTTCGCCGGGCAGGTCGACGGGGTCGTCAGCCGCATGGCCCGGGAGCTGGCCGACGACCCGGACGACGTCACGGTGATCGCCACGGGCGGGCTCGCGCCGATGGTGCTGGGGGAGTCCTCGGTGATCGACGAGCACCAGCCGTGGCTGACGCTGATCGGGCTGCGCCTGGTGTACGAGCGGAACGTGTCGCGTCTGTGAGGGGACCGGCGCCTGTGCGGGGCGCCGGTCTTTCGTTTGCGTGCCCTGGTGTTGTAGCCCCGGTCGAGGGAAACCGGGAACGACACGCGGTGAAACAACAGCCTAATTCGTCACTTTTGTCCGATTAGCGGTAGCGTCGCCGCATGCCCACGCCATACGGATCCCGCGGCGGCATGGCGTTCGGCGTGGAGGAGCTGCGTGTGCTCCGCCGCGCCCTCGCCCTCGCCCTTCACCCCGGCCCAGCGTCCGCCGAGGACGTCCAGGACTGTTACCGCCTCGCCGAGTCGCTCGACGAGGCGATGCGCGAGGGCGCGAGGCTGCGCGCTTTCCTGGTGGCCGACCTCGGCCGGTACCGGGCCGCGCTCCCGGGTACCGCGGCCGGCTATCTGACCCTGCTGGAGGAGGCGCTGGGCGCCGGGCACCGGCCGTCGCCGGACGATCTCGCCGCGCTGCGCGCGCTGCGCGGCAACGCGGTGGCGGCCGCCATGCTGGACCGCTGCCGGACGCTGGCGGAGCAGGATGTACGGGCCCGGTTCGCACAGGGCGCCAGGACCGTCCCCGCGCCCGCCGTACCGCCCTCGAGGGCCCGCCTGCTGGCCCTTCCGGGCGGCGCGGGGGAGCCCGCGGCGGGACAGGGCGCCGGAGCGCAGTGGAGCGCCGGAGCGGGGCAGGGCGAGGACTCGCCGAAGCCCGCGCAGAAGCCGGCCCCGAAGCCCGCGCCGACGCCCGCGGAGCGGCCCGCCACGGAACCGGCCGCACCGAAACGACCCATCCCGACCCCGGGAGAGGTCTTCCCGCGCCGCAAGCCGATGCCTCCGGCGGACCCGGCCGAGACCCGGCAGCTCGCCGCCGGCTGAACCACCGGGCCCGGTCTTCGGCCGGGCCCCGTCCGCGCCACCCGCACCCCTCCGGCTTCGCGGCCGGGTGCGGGTGGCCCCTGCGGGGTGAGAGAGGGTTCGTGCACCCCGTACCTTTCGCCCGGTCCGCCCTGGCTACCCTGGGGGCATGGACTACGTCTCCGCGCTCGTGCCTCCGGTCGTGATGGCCGTGTTCTTCATCGGTGTGGTCAGGGTGATCGTGAAGACCCAGGGCGGGGCCGCCAAGGCCAAGGAGGACGCGGCCGTCGACGCCGCGCTCGCGCGCGCGGACAACGCGCGCCAGGCCTCCGCCGGCGGCGACGCCTGAGTTCGCCCCCCTCTCGGCACCCGGGGTGCCGTCCCGCCATCGGCGCAGGGCCGCCGCAATCGCCGTACGACTTCGCGTGATGCGCCCTTTTTGTTCCTATTCACGGAGTTAGTGCACGTCCGGCATGCCATTGCCGGGATCTCCCACTATTGTTCTGAGCTGTGCCTCGCCCATTGGGAGAACTCGAAGACGCGGTCATGACGCGGGTGTGGAAGTGGAACCGCCCGGTGACCGTTCGAGAAGTCCTGGAAGACCTCCAGCAGGAACGCTCGATCGCGTACACCACCGTGATGACCGTTTTGGACAATCTCCATCAGAAGGGCTGGGTGCGCCGCGAGGCGGAAGGGCGGGCCTATCGATATGAGGCCGTCTCGACACGGGCCGCGTACGCCGCCGCCCTCATGAACGACGCCTGGTCGCAGAGCGACAACCCGGCGGCCGCTCTCGTCGCCTTCTTCGGGATGATGAGCGAGGAACAGCGCCAGGCCCTCAGCGACGCCGTACGCATCGTTCAGAGGCCGGAAACCCTTCCCGCCCCCGAACCTCGGCAACAGGAAGCCGCACAAGGGGAAGCCCCGCAACAGCAAGCGCCCGAAGCCGGGCAAGAGGAGAACCCCGGCTCGGCAGAGGACACGGACGGGCGATAGCGTCCGCTCATGTCAGCAGAGAGCCCCGAAGTCTCCGCAAAAGCCATCACCGTCCGGCGGGCCCGGACCAGCGATGTCCCGGCCGTGCGCCACCTCCTCGACGCCTACGTCCGTGACCGCATCCTGCTCGACAAAGCCACGGTCATGCTTTACGAGGACATCCAGGAGTTCTGGGTCGCGGAACGCGACGACAACGCCGAGGTGGTCGGCTGCGGCGCGCTGCACGTCATGTGGGAGGACCTCGCGGAAGTCCGCACTCTCGCCGTGAAGCCCGGCCTCAAGGGCGCCGGCGTCGGCCATCAGCTGCTGGAGAAGTTGCTGGAGACCGCGCGCTGGCTCGGCGTTCGCCGGGTTTTCTGCCTGACCTTCGAAGTGGACTTCTTCGGGAAGCACGGCTTCGTCGAGATCGGGGAGACACCGGTCGACACCGATGTGTACGCCGAGCTGTTGCGTTCCTATGACGAGGGCGTCGCCGAGTTCCTCGGTCTCGAACGAGTGAAACCGAACACCTTGGGCAACAGCCGGATGCTTCTGCATCTGTGATCGCCTTTGCCCGGGTTCCCTATGTCCGAAACGCGCATGTTTCCGGGCGGAGGCGGCCCGTCGGCACTCTCCCAGGGGTTTGTGTTTTTCCGGCAAAAGCGGTTTGCTTTCCGACGTACTGCAGTACTGCATATAACAGGGGCGGCGAAACGGCGGGACGCCACACACCCCTGACCCTCAACGTTATCGATGAAAGGAAATCCGGTGGCACAGAAGGTTCAGGTCCTTCTTGTCGACGACCTCGACGGCGGCGAGGCGGACGAGACCGTGACGTTCGCGGTGGACGGGAAGACGTACGAGATCGATCTCACGACCGCCAATGCGGACAAGCTGCGCGGCCTTCTCGAGCCCTATGTGAAGGGCGGTCGTCGTACGGGTGGCCGTGCCTCGGGCGGACGTGGAAAGGCGCGCGCCGCTTCCGGCGGCAATCAGGACACCGCGGCGATCCGCGCGTGGGCGAAGGAGAACGGTTTCGAGGTCAACGACCGCGGCCGTGTTCCCGGGAACATCCGCGAGGCCTACGAGAAGGCCAACGTCTGAGCCGGCCGGCAGACGGTCGGAAATCCGGCGCCGAGGCGCCGCAGCTGGACCCGGTGACACTGAGCTGCCACCGTGTCCACCAGACGTACGAGATCAGGGGCGCTCCTTGCGCGCCCCACGGCCGGCATCGCCGGCAGCGAGGCCTCGGCCTCGCCTCCAGGACCAGGGGGCCGCAACCATACGGCGGCCCCCTGCACGGACCCGGCCCGCAGCGGAGCGGCTCCGGGCCGCACCGGTGTCCTGACCCCGACGGGCGGCAGCGGCGCCTCCAGCACGTCGCCCTCGCCCAGGACCCGCAGGTCCAGGGCCACGGCGCTCCACTCCAGCCAGTCCAGCAGCCCCGGCAGCTCCTCCGCGCTGCCCGCGGCCACCAGCAGGTGCATCCGGTCGCCCCTGACGGCCACTGGAGAGCCCGTCCCGAGCCGCTGGAGCGCTCCCGCGCCCGCCTCGGCCGGTACGTCCAGGACGTCGAAGCGAAGCCCTGTGAGCAGCCGTAGCGGCCGTCCGGGCACTGTCGCCCACCCCAGATCGTTCTCGTACCAGTGGCGTGCCCGGGTATCCGGGCAGGCCGACGGAGCGCAGCGCTCCGGTTCGTCGACGTGGTCGAGGGGCCGACGGGGAAAGGGGACGACCGTATGGACCGGGACCGAGCCAACCATGCCAAGTGCAACCGGCGAAGCGACGGGCAAGTTACGCTGGGTCCCTTGTCGATCGCGCAGAGTGCCGAAAAGAGGGGCGCGTGGGGGTGCGGGGAGGCGCGAGGTTGTTCGCCCGTAGCGGAGGGAACCGGTGCGCGCGGCATGGAGTGTCAGTCCCAGCGGGTAAGACATCCCTAGTGGGAGGGGGCGACACGCAGGACGGGCCGTCTCGCGTTCGCCATCGGCGTACTGGCGATGGGGGTAACTGCCTGGCCTGCGGGAACATCGTCTCGCACCATCGGGTTGGAGCAGATGTCGGCGTTCGGGGTCAGGAGGCCAAGGACGGTGTCGGCAGTTGGAATGAGCGGTCCCCGCTTGCGGGACTAAGCTGCGGAAGGACAGGGAGGGGAAGTTCCCCCCACTGCCTGACCGCTCTGAGGAGCGATTAACGATGTTCGAGAGGTTCACCGACCGCGCGCGGCGGGTTGTCGTCCTGGCTCAGGAAGAAGCCCGGATGCTCAACCACAACTACATCGGCACCGAGCACATCCTCCTGGGTCTCATCCACGAGGGTGAAGGTGTCGCCGCTAAGGCCCTGGAGAGCCTCGGCATTTCGCTTGAGGCGGTCCGCCAGCAGGTGGAGGAGATCATCGGCCAGGGCCAGCAGGCCCCGTCCGGGCACATCCCCTTCACCCCCCGTGCCAAGAAGGTCCTGGAGCTGTCGCTCCGCGAGGCTCTTCAGCTGGGCCACAACTACATCGGCACGGAGCACATCCTGCTCGGCCTGATCCGTGAGGGCGAGGGCGTCGCCGCCCAGGTCCTGGTCAAGCTGGGCGCAGACCTCAACCGGGTGCGGCAGCAGGTCATCCAGCTGCTCTCCGGTTACCAGGGCAAGGAGACCGCCGCCGCCGGCGGCCCGGCCGAGGGCACCCCCTCGACCTCCCTCGTCCTGGACCAGTTCGGCCGGAACCTCACCCAGGCCGCTCGTGAGTCCAAGCTCGACCCGGTCATCGGGCGCGAGAAGGAGATCGAGCGGGTCATGCAGGTGCTGTCCCGCCGTACGAAGAACAACCCGGTCCTGATCGGTGAGCCCGGCGTCGGCAAGACCGCCGTCGTCGAGGGCCTCGCCCAGGCCATCGTCAAGGGCGAGGTGCCCGAGACGCTCAAGGACAAGCACCTCTACACGCTGGACCTCGGCGCCCTGGTCGCCGGCTCCCGCTACCGCGGTGACTTCGAGGAGCGCCTGAAGAAGGTGCTCAAGGAGATCCGCACCCGCGGCGACATCATCCTGTTCATCGACGAGCTGCACACGCTGGTCGGTGCGGGTGCCGCCGAGGGCGCCATCGACGCGGCGAGCATCCTGAAGCCGATGCTGGCCCGCGGCGAGCTGCAGACCATCGGTGCGACCACCCTGGACGAGTACCGCAAGCACCTGGAGAAGGACGCGGCCCTGGAGCGCCGCTTCCAGCCCATCCAGGTCGCCGAGCCGTCCCTGCCGCACACGATCGAGATCCTCAAGGGCCTGCGCGACCGCTACGAGGCGCACCACCGCGTCTCCATCACGGACGAGGCCCTGGTCCAGGCCGCCACCCTGGCCGACCGCTACATCTCCGACCGCTTCCTGCCGGACAAGGCGATCGACCTGATCGACGAGGCCGGCTCCCGGATGCGCATCCGCCGGATGACCGCTCCGCCGGACCTGCGCGAGTTCGACGAGAAGATCGCCGCCGTCCGCCGGGACAAGGAGTCCGCGATCGACTCGCAGGACTTCGAGAAGGCCGCCTCCCTGCGCGACAAGGAGAAGCAGCTCCTGGCCGCCAAGGCCAAGCGGGAGAAGGAGTGGAAGGCCGGCGACATGGACGTCGTCGCCGAGGTCGACGGCGAGCTGATCGCCGAGGTCCTCGCGACCGCCACCGGCATCCCGGTCTTCAAGCTGACCGAGGAGGAGTCCTCGCGTCTGCTGCGCATGGAGGACGAGCTCCACAAGCGGGTCATCGGCCAGGTCGACGCCGTCAAGGCGCTGTCGAAGGCGATCCGTCGTACGCGCGCCGGTCTGAAGGACCCGAAGCGCCCCGGTGGTTCGTTCATCTTCGCCGGCCCGTCCGGTGTCGGTAAGACCGAGCTGTCCAAGGCGCTCGCCGAGTTCCTCTTCGGTGACGAGGACGCGCTGATCTCCCTCGACATGTCGGAGTTCAGCGAGAAGCACACGGTCTCGCGTCTCTTCGGTTCGCCCCCCGGCTACGTGGGCTACGAAGAGGGCGGTCAGCTGACCGAGAAGGTCCGCCGCAAGCCGTTCTCCGTCGTCCTCTTCGACGAGGTCGAGAAGGCCCACCCGGACATCTTCAACTCGCTGCTGCAGATCCTGGAGGACGGTCGTCTGACCGACTCCCAGGGCCGGGTCGTGGACTTCAAGAACACGGTCATCATCATGACGACCAACCTCGGCACCCGGGACATCTCCAAGGGCTTCAACCTGGGCTTCGCCGCCGCGGGTGACACGAAGACCAACTACGAGCGCATGAAGAACAAGGTGTCGGACGAGCTGAAGCAGCACTTCCGCCCCGAGTTCCTCAACCGCGTCGACGACGTGGTCGTCTTCCCGCAGCTGACGCAGCAGGACATCCTGCGGATCGTCGACCTGATGATCAGCAAGGTGGACGAGCGCCTGAAGGACCGGGACATGGGCATCGAGCTGTCCCAGTCCGCCAAGGAGCTGCTGGCCAAGAAGGGCTACGACCCGGTGCTGGGCGCGCGTCCGCTGCGCCGCACGATCCAGCGCGAGGTCGAGGACACGCTGTCGGAGAAGATCCTCTTCGGCGAGCTGCGTCCCGGTCACATCGTGGTCGTGGAGACCGAGGGCGAGGGCGACGCCACCACCTTCACCTTCCGCGGTGAGGAGAAGTCGGCACTCCCCGACGTCCCGCCGATCGAGCAGGCTGCCGGTGGGGCCGGGCCCAACCTGAGCAAGGAGGCGTAAGCCTCCGGCGATCAGCCGAGTCGAAAGGGGCCGGTGCCTTTGGGCACCGGCCCCTTTCGGTGTCGTGAGGGCTCTGTCAGAAGGCGTACAGCCGGGTGGGCGGGACCGTCACCTCTGCGTTCGGGAAGTGGGCCGCGTAGGCGGTCTCATCCAGGGAAACGGACAACTGCTTCGAGTAGAGCCGGACGGTACGGGCGTTCGGGCACAGCCGGGCCAGCGGCGACAGATCCTCCGTGCCCTCCACAGCCACGACGTGGAGAACCTCGACGCCCAAAAGCTCAGGGGCGTCGGCGCAACAGCGCGCCGCGAACGCGGGGACGCCGAGCCGGGTGAGCGCGGGCAGCGCGGCGAGTTCCGACCAGTCCTCGGGGATGAGGAACTCCACTCCGCTGCGCAGGTCCACATAGTCCAGCGTCGACCAGTGGCTCAGCCCGCGCAGGCCGCCCTCATAGAGAACCTCGGAGTCCAGGCCGAGCGTGGTCAGCGGGGCGTCGCGCGGCAGTTGCCGCAGTGCATCGGGCAGTGCGTTCGACACCGTGAGCGTGTGCAGCGTGCTCAGGCGATCGAGTCCCGAGATCGCGCCGACCTCGTACAGGTACAACTCCGCCAGGCCCAGCTCCGCCAGTGGTGACAAGTCCCCGGCCGCCGGGCAGATCATCAGGCTCACCCGCTGCAGCGTGGGGAAGGCCGTGAGCGGTCGAAGGTCGCGCAGCCGGGGATTCTCCGCCAGCCCGATCTTCTCCACGCCAGGGGACAGCACTCGCACGATGTCCGCCGGGTCGTGCGCTCCGACGATCGTCAGGTTCGTCCGCCGCCCCAGCCGGGGCAGCGCACGCAGGGCCTCGGGCGAGGAGACCTGGACGAAGAAGTCGTCGGAGTCCACATGGGCCAGGACTTCGTCGGCGTAGCCCCACTCGTCGAAACGCTCCCACGCCCGCGTCAGAGTGATCCGCACCCGATCCGACCGATGCCCCGCGAACCGCGCCAGCAGCGGCACCGCCGCATCCGTCCCCACCAGCGCCGCCGTAGCCGTCACCGCCTCGGCCTCGTCGTCCGTCAGCCCCTCCGGACCCGGCAGCAACTCCAGTACCAGCGGGCCGGCCTCGGCCAGTGCGCGGGCCTCCTCCGCCGTGCGGGGTGGCAGCAGGGCGCGGGCCAGGTCCTCGACCTGCCGGCGCACCGCAGGATCCAGTTCCGTCGCGTGTTCCAGGCAGGCCATCGCCAGCAGATGGGCTCGCTTGTCGGGGACGGACGTCAACAGACCGAGCAGTTCCGCCCGTTCGCGTGGCCGCGCCTGGGCCACGGCCATGCGGATCACGTCCGCCCACTGGTCGTCGTCGGCATGTTCGGCCAGCAGACCGAGGTCGCCGGCTTCTACGGCTGCCCGGGCGCCGAGGTAGTCCTGGAAGGTGCGGTGCACGAAGTGCAGGGTGTCCGGGGCGGGGGTCAGCAGCAGGCCCGTACGGACCAGGAAGTGGTCCAGTACTGCCGCCGCGTCCCCGAGCGCGGATGCCGCCGGGACGGCGGGGAGGATCTCGGCGACGATGCTCTGCGCACGGGTGCGGTCCATCTCCGTACGCCCGTTGCGGATGAGCCAGTAGGCGAGTCGTTGCAGCAGCTGGAGCTGGGGCTCCTCGCTCAGCTCCGGCACGGCCATGTCCCGCTCGCGGTCCCGGCGGGTGAGGAGCATGGAGAGGGCCGATTCGTACAACTCCTTGCGGCCGTGCGGAAGATAGCCGCGCCGGTCGCGGTGCAGGGCGCAGACCAGGCCGCACATCAGGGGGTTGGTGGCGAGTCGGCCCAGGTCCGGTTTGGTGCGTACGGCGTCGAGGAGCTGGGTCTCGTAGGCGGCCAGCCGCGTGTCCTCCTCCGGTGCGCCGGTCGCGGCGGCGCGGTGCCAGCGCCGGATGAACGAGGCGACGTCCGCCGGGCTCATCGCGGCGAGGACCAGCTCGGTGAACCCGTCGTCGGCGAGCCAGTCGTCGCCCACGGCGAAGGGGCGGGAGGTGACGAGCCAGCGGTTGCCGGGGAACACCTCGACGAGATCGCGCAGCCAGGCACGGGCCCGCGCCCGCTCCGCCTCCGGGACCTCGTCGAGCCCGTCGACCAGCACCAGTCCGCGGCCGGCCGCCAGCACGCGGTGCTCCCAGCCGTGCGGTTGCGCTCCGCTGAGCGGGCAGCCGACGGCGGAGAGGAAGTCCGCCGGGGCCGGGAGGCGGCCGCCGTGCCGGGTGAGGGTGCGCAGCGGCAGGACGAACGGGACACGGCCGGCGAGATGGGCCATGCGGCCGGTCGGCCCGGTCGCGGCCGACACGGCGAGCCACTGGATCAGCGTGGTCTTCCCCGAGCCCGCGACGCCGCGCAGCAGCACCCGGTCGTGGCCGGCCAGCGCCTCGTCGGCGGGGGCGGTGACGGCGGTGGCGGGTGTCATCCCCAGCCAGGGGCCGAGCGGTTCGCCGCCCCGCCCGACCGCCTCCAGGCTCAGATAGGCGGCGTCCAGCGGCCAGTGGTCCGGTGAATTGCTGAGGTCGATGCCGTAGATGGTGAGCTTGCCGTGCTTTGTGGCCAGGTAGTGCAGATAGCGGATCTCGAATCCGATGTCCTGGGCGGCCGGGCTCGGGACGCGTTCGAGGAGTTCCTTGACGTCGGCGGCGGTCCGCGCCTGCGCACGGCTGTGTTCTACGGCGGTGCGGGCCGCGAATGTGGACCGGCGGGTGAAGAATTCCAGGATCTGGGCGCAGGCCCCGTCCGTGGCACCGGTCAGGAACAGCGCGGCCGCGGCGGACAGTCCGTCGGGTCTCGGTGCCGCCTGCTCCAGTCGCCGGGCGAGAGCCCGGTCACCGAGGTGTACGGCCTGGACGTCGTCCATGTCCAGGTCGCCGAGGGCGAGCAGCCTGCGGGTGAGCGCCTCGGCGACGGCCGCTTTCTCGTCCCGCGGGAAGGGCGGCTCGCCCGGTGATTCCAGCGCCGTGTCGACGAGTCGGCCGGCGAGTGTGCGCATCTCCTTCTCGCCGAGACCGTGTTTCTCGCCCCGGAAGGAGAGGAGTTCTCTCAGCCGTACAGGCTTGGCGACCAGCCCGGCGCCGGGACCGTCCGCCGGAAACAGCTTCTTCAGCAGCGGGACGATCAGTGAGGACGCCAGCTTTCCGCCGATCGTCGCGGGCTCCATCCGCCACCCCCGTGGTCGTACGACGGTCGAGAGGTACGGATGGAGCCTAGCCGGGCGACCTGGTCTCGCGTCAGGACAACTGCCCGTTGTAGTCCGGCAGTTTGAAGGTCTGCTCGGCGTGGCCGCCGGAGAGGTCGGTGGCGCTGTTGCCGATGTTCGCGATGATCGTGTAGCCCTTGTTCTCGATGTCGACGCGCTGGGCGGTCTTGTAGGCGGCGACGTCCTTGAAGAGGTCGAACAGGCCGCGTACGTAGAGGCCGGAGACGTCGTAGCCGTCGTGTTCGAGGTTGTACTCGGTGGGCAGGTAGATGATGCCCGGGCGGGCAGTGACGAAGAACAGCCTGACGCCGTGCTCCTGGGCGTACTTCGCGACGTTCAGGACGGGCTTGTTGGCCGGCTGCGGGTAGCTGAAGCCGAAGTCGGTCTCCAGCGTGGTGTTGTCGATGTCGAAGACGATGGCCTGCTTCTCGCCGGGCTCGGCGGCGGCGATCCGCGCCTTCAGGTACGGCAGGGCCTGGTCCATCACCGTCTGGCAGTCCTTCTGCCAGGTGGCGTAGTCGACCTTCGCGGAGGAGCCGCTCGTGGTGACCGCGCTGTCCGCGGCCTGGGCCGGGGCGGCCAGCGCGGTCAGGGCGGCCACGGAGACGGCGGTGGCGGATATGCGGCGAGCCCAGGGGCCTCTGGTCATCGGTGGGGGTTCCTCTCACGTCCGTGCGCGCATGACTCGAATGTCAGGGGCATGATCTGAGGTGTGGGTGGCGCGAGGGGAACCGTAGGGTTACTGAACGGTAGGTGCCTAGGGGTGTGCGTCACATTTTCGTGATCAGCCCTGGCTGCTCCCGCGGGTGTGTTCGTGCGCCTGGGTGATCAGGTCCAGGGCGACTTCGAGAACGGCCGCGCGCTTCTTCTCGGGGTCGCCTTCCAGGTCCTGCATCACGAACATCCCCGCGTGCAGCGTGAACATCGCGCTGACCGAGCGGACCTGGTCGACGAGGTCGGCCTCCGGTTCGATGAGGATGTCCCGCAGGCCGCGCATCCGGTCCTTGAAGGTGTCGCCGATGCGCAGTTCCCGTACGGTCGCCTGGTTCTCCTGCATGAAGCGGAACAGCGGCTCCGCTCCGGACAGCGCCTCGCTGTAGCGCCGGAGGATGTCCCGCTTGTTCTGGAGCGTGTGCGGCCGGCTGCGGCCCCACTCGATCAGCTCCTCGATCGGCCTCGTCAGATCCTCGAAGAGGCTGACGATGATCTCTTCCTTCGTCTTGAAGTGGTAGTACAGGGCTGCCTTCGTGACGTCGAGACGCTCGGCGATCTCGCGCAGGGAGGTCTTCTCGTAGCCCTGCTCCGCGAAGAGTTCGAGCGCCACGTCCTGAATGCGCTGGCGGGTGTTGCCGCGGCGCTGCTGCTTGGTGCCGTCCATGGTGACGCCCATCCTCGTACTCCTCGCGTTCCCGTGGAAACTTACTTGACGCCCGGCTAGTAACAGGTCTACTTTCCCCAGTGTAGTGAACTAGCCGGGCGGCAAGTAAGTAGCCGCCGTAGGGGGAGTGGGAAGAGATGGCGGACACGGTCGAAAGCGGCACGGAGGGCAAACGGCCCAGGAGTGTGCGGGTGGTCCTGCTCGCGCTCATGATCGCGATGATGCTCGCGATGCTCGACAACATGATCGTGGGCACGGCGATGCTGACGATCGTGGGCGATCTGGGCGGCCTGGAGCACCTGTCCTGGGTGGTCACCGGCTACACCCTGGCCACCGCGGCCTCGACCCCGATCTGGGGCAAGGTCGGGGACATGTACGGGCGCAAGGGCGCCTTCCTCAGCTCGATCGTGCTCTTCCTGATCGGCTCGGCGCTCAGCGGCATGGCCCAGAACATGGGCGAGCTGATCGGCTTCCGCGCCGTGCAGGGCCTCGGCGCCGGCGGGCTGATGGTCGGCGTCATGGCGATCATCGGCGACCTGATCCCGCCGCGCGAGCGCGGCAAGTACACCGGCATGATGGCCGGCGTCATGGCGCTGGCGATGATCGGCGGCCCGCTGGTCGGCGGCACCATCACCGACAACTGGGGCTGGCGCTGGGCCTTCTACATCAACCTGCCGCTGGGCGCCGTGGCCCTGGCGCTGGTCAGCGTCGTACTGCACCTGCCCAAGAAGCGGACGCAGGCACGCATCGACTACCTGGGCGTCGCGCTGCTGACCGTCGGCATCACCTCGATCGTGCTGGTCACCACCTGGGGCGGCAGCGAGTACGCTTGGACGTCCGCGCGGATCATGGAGCTGATCGGCATCGGCGTCGCCGCGCTGATCGGGTTCATGTTCTGGCAGACCAAGGCCGCCGAGCCGGTCGTGCCGCTGCACATGTTCAAGAGCCGCAACTTCACCCTGATGTCCGTCATCGGCTTCATCACCGGTTTCGTGATGTTCGGCGCGACGCTCTATCTGCCGCTGTACCAGCAGGCGGTGCAGGGCGCCTCCGCGACCAACTCGGGTCTGCTGCTCCTGCCGATGCTCGGCGCGATGCTGGTGACCTCGATGGTCGCGGGCCGTGTGACCACCAACAGCGGCCGCTACAAGATCTTCCCGATCGCCGGTGGCGCGCTGATGATCGTCGGGCTGTACCTGCTGTCGCTGATGGACACCGGTACGACCCGGCTGACCTCCGGTGTCTACATGGCCGTCCTGGGCCTTGGCATGGGCTGCCTGATGCAGGTCACCATGCTGGTGGCGCAGAACAGCGTGGAGATGAAGGACATGGGCGTGGCCTCGTCGTCCTCGACGCTGTTCCGTACGCTCGGCTCCTCCTTCGGTGTGGCCATCATGGGCGCGCTGTTCAACAACCGGGTCCAGCACGTCATGGCCGAGCGGGCCGGTGCGCTGGGCAAGGGCATCACCGAGAAGTCCGCGCAGCTGACCCCGGACAAGCTGGCGAAGCTGCCGGCACCGGTCAAGGACGCGTACCAGCACGCGGTGTCCGCCGGTACCCACTCGGCGTTCCTGCTGGGCTCGGCGGTCGCGGTGATCGTGCTGATCGCGGCGCTGTTCGTGAAGGAGGTCCCGCTGAAGGGCGGGAAGCCGACGCCTTCGGCGGAGAGCAGCGAGGATGCGGTGCCGGTGCAGATGGTCGAGGCCGTTTGAGTCCTGCCTGAACTGAAGACCCCCGGTTCGGTGTCCGCCGCCGGGGGTCTTCCCCCTTTTTTTGCGCCTGAACCGGCGCCGCTCTCGCGGACGTGTCGGGTCGCCGTTGTGGTTGCTCAATTGATGGTTCCGGCCGTCGTGGGTCTCGAAAGAACCCGCTGTCAGTGCCGCGTGTCACCATCGGCTGCATGGACAAGGTGCGGCGGCTGCGTCTGGCCAAGGACGCCATGGACCGGGAGTGGGCGGACCCCGGTCTCGATCTGGACGCGCTGGCCGCGTGCGCCGGGTACTCGCGCTATCACTTCCTGCGCGCCTTCAAGGACGTCTACGGCGAGACGCCCGGCCAGTATCTGACCCACCGGCGGATCGAGCGGGCCGAGGAGATGCTGCGCTGTGCCAACCTCACCGTGACCGAGATCTGCACCCTCGTCGGCTTCAGCAGCCTCGGCACGTTCTCCGCCCGCTTCAAGGCCCGCACCGGCCTCACCCCGAGCGCGTACCGCGCCCGGCATGTGGGCCGCGGCGCCTCCCTGATACCCGGCTGCTACGCCATGCTCTGGGCCGGCGGATTCAGCACCGCAAGATCGGAGAAGCGCTCCGCGGCCGGCCCTGCCTACGGTGACGAAGGAGCGTCCGCCCCGGCGGACGGCACCGCCAGCGTCACCCGCACCGCCGACAGGAGAGCAGAACCATGATCAAGGGACTTGCCATCACGACCGTCTGGGTCCTGGACCAGGACCGGGCCAAGGAGTTCTACACCGAGAAGCTGGGGCTTGAGGTCCGTACGGACATGACCATGGGGGACGGCGGCATGCGCTGGCTCACCGTCGGCGCCCCCGGCCAGCCCGACGTGGAGCTGACGCTCATGGTGCCGGGGCCGCCGGCGATGGACCCCGAGTCCGCCGAGATGATGCGCAAGCTCGTCGCCAAGGGCGCGCTCGGTGCCGGTGTGCTGGCCACCGACGACATCCACGGGGACTACAAGAAGCTCAAGGAGCGCGGGGTGGAGTTCCTGCAGGAGCCGCAGGAGCGGCCGTACGGCACGGAGGCGCTCTTCCGGGACGACTCCGGGAACTGGTTCTCTTTCACCCAGCGCCGCGAGGGGGGCCTGGACCTGGAGCGGGACTGGGCCTGCTGAGTCCCGGGCGCGGGCGATGGGAGCGCGGTGAACTGCCCGCCGACCGGGACCTCGTAGCGGACCGGGCTCAGCCCGCGCCCCCGGACAGCGGCAGCATCGGATGGCTGCCCGTGCTCGTCGGCGCGTGCTCCGGGAGCCACAGCACGGCCACCGCGCCCTCCGCGGGGATTTCGGCGGGGGTTCCGACGGGCCGTACGTTGCGGAACGTCAGCCGGGCGCCGAGCACCCGGGCCTGGCCCGCCGCGATGGTCAGGCCCAGCCCGTGGCCCGTACCGGCGCGGTCCATGCTGCCGGTGCGGAAGCGGCTCGGCCCCTCGGCGAGCAGCTCCTCGGGGAAACCAGGACCGTGGTCGCGGACCCGGATCACCCGGCCCTCGACGGTCACCTCGATCGGCGGCCGGCCGTGCCGGGCGGCGTTGGCGAGCAGGTTGAACAGCACCCGCTCCAGGCGGCGCGGGTCGGTGGTGACCGCCGACTCGTGCACCACTCGGACCGCGATCTCCGGGTCCTTGGCCGCCACGCGCCGGGTGACGAACTCGCCGAGCATGATGTCCTGCAGCTCGGCCCGCTCCGAGGCGCCGTCGAGACGGGCCACCTCCAGGACGTCCTCGACCAGCGTGCGCATCGCCTTGGCCCGGTCCAGGACCAGCTCGGTGGGACGGCCGGGCGGCAGCAGTTCGGCGGCCGTGAGCAGGCCCGTCACGGGCGTGCGCAGTTCGTGCGCGATATCGGCGGTGACCCGCCGCTCGGCTTCCAGCCGCTGCTGCAGCGCGTCCGCCATGGCGTCCACCGCGCGCGCGAGATCGTCGGTCTCGTCCCGTACGACCCCGCCGATGGCCTCCCGCACCCGGACGTCGCTCTCGCCCCTGGCGACCTGGTTCGCGGCGGCCGCGGCCTTGCGCAGCCGCCGGGACAGCTGCCCGCCGATCAGCACGCCGAGCGCGCTGCCGCAGAACACGACCGCGACGGAGCCGATGACCAGCGCCTGGTCCAGGTCCTTCATCACATCGGTGGAACGGTCCGGCATATGGCTGTGCAGGGACAGCACATGGCCGTTCCTGGTCGGCACGGCCGCCCAGATGTCCGGCACTCCGCCGTTGTCGGTGACATCGCTGGCCTTGCGGCCGTCCTCGACCTTGTCGCGCAGCGCGTCCGGCAGCTCGGGGTCGTCGAGCTTGATGTTGGGAAAGTTCGGGCGTCGGTTCAGGTCGTAGTTGCGCTGCGCGATCTGGACGCGCTCATTGGCCAGGTCGCGGGCGTTGTCGAGCATCGAGACCCGGGCCGCGTTGTGCACGACCAGGCTCAGCGCGATCGCCACCAGCCCGGCCACGAGCGCGATCGCCGCGCTGAGCTTCCATCTGAGCCCCGTGTGCAGGCCCGCGCGCTCCATGCGCCGGACCGGGTGCCGAAGGATCCCCCGCATGTCCGCGCCCCGCTCAGGCCTTCAGCTTGTAGCCGAAGCCGCGGACCGTCTCGATCCGGTCCTGGCCGATCTTCTGCCGCAGCCGCTGCACATGCACGTCGACGACCCGGGTGTCCCCGCCCCAGCCGTAGTCCCAGACGCGCTCCAGCAGCTTGTCGCGGGAGAGCACGGTGCCCGGCGCGGAGGAGAACTCGAGGAGCAGCCGCATCTCGGTGGGCGTCAGCGCGACCGTCGCTCCGGCCCGGCGCACCTCCATGCCCTCGGTGTCGATCTCCAGGTCCCCGAAGGTGAGCACGCCACCGCTCACCGTGTCCTCGGCGGCCTCGGCCCGGTCGCTGCCGCCCGCGTGCCCGAAGCGGCGCAGCACGGCCCGGATCCGCGCGACCAGCACGGCCCCGTCGAACGGCTTGGTCACATAGTCGTCGGCGCCGGCCTCCAGGCCGAGGACGACGTCGATGGAGTCGGCGCGCGCCGACAGCATGATCACCGGCACGGTCGACTCGTCGCGGATACGGCGGCACAGGCTGACGCCGTCCAGTCCGGGGACCATGACGTCCAGCAGAGCGATGTCGGGGCGGTCGGCCCGGAACGCCTCCAGGCCCGACAGGCCGTCGGGCATGGCGGTGACCGCGAAGCCGTCCCGCTCCAGGGCGAGCTGGGTGGCCTCGCGGATGACGTCGTCGTCCTCGACGAACAGAACGTGGGTCTGGTCTGCCATCCCGGTGCTCTTCATCCTCGTGGTGTGCGTGTGGGGGGATCAGTTGTCCTGGGCGGGCGCCGCGCCGCTGTTGGCCTTGCTGTAGTCGGTCTCGTGACTGTTGATCTCGGTGAACCGGCCCGCCTTCCACCTGTATGTGATCACGGTCTCCCGGGACGGGTTCGACACCGGGTCGTCCGTGTCGTACACCTGCTTGGTCACGGTCAGGTCGGTGCCGTCGATCTCCGAGTAGACCGGCGACTCCTCCGCCTTGAAGACATTCTTGTACGTGCCGTCGACGTTCCGGTACACATAGGTGCCGATGCCCACCAGGTCACCGCAGGCCGAGACGTTGATGAGGACGTCGTTGACGGAGCCGCCGGTCAGATAGCCGTAGGTGGCGTCGACCGGGTAGGTGTCGGACTCGCACGGCTTCAGCTCGCGCTTCACCGTCGCGGAGACCTTCGGGTCGTTCTTGATCAGCGAGACCGCGTCGACCCGCCGGAAGCCGCCCGTCGGGCTCGGCGAGGGGGAGGCGACGGCTCCCGCCACCGCCGATGCGTGCGCCGGGCCCTCGTCCCGGGTGCCGGTGCCCCCCGTGCCGCACGCGGCGACGAAAAGGGCGACGGCGGCGAGCGCGGCCACCGCCGCGATCGCCGCCTGTGAAGTGGTGCGGACCCGGTCGGGCCCGGCCCCGGTCAGGCCGCGCAACGCTCCCGCTCCTCACGCTCCAGCGCGCGTGCGTCCAGATCGCGGGCCTCCAGCTCCTCACGGAGCCGGGCGAGCGCCCGGTGCAGCGTGCTCTTGACCGTACCGGCCGACATGCCGAGGGCCGCGGCCGTCTCCTCTGTGGACATCTGCTCCCAGTGTCGCAGCACCACGACACTGCGCTGCTTCGGCGCGAGCACCTTCATGACGTCCATCAGCAGAGCCCGGTCGGCGTGCTGCTCGGTGGAGTCGTCCACGGACGCGTCCGGCAGCTGCTCGGTCGGGACCTCCTCCAGCTTGCGCGCCCGCCACCACTCCGTACGGGTGTTGATCATGACACGGCGCAGATAGGCGTCGGCGAGCCGCTTGTCGGCGATGCCCTCCCAGCGGCCGTACGTGCGCACCAGCGCCGTCTGCAGCAGGTCCTGTGCGTCGACGGGGTCCGGCACCAGTCGGCGGGCGCTGCGCAGCAGCGCGTCCTGCCGGGTGCGGACGTACTCCTCGAATTCGAGCACCTCGCCCTGCGCCATGATCAACCGCCTCCGTTCCCCGTTCAACTCCGGCCCTTGCCTGAAGTCCCGCGTTCCCCGTGTCCGGTGGTCTGCCGGGCACGGAAAAGAAGCTACGGAGTGGTTGTCACGGCGTTGTGCGAACCAGCCTGCGGCTAGCAGTCGGCTATCCGTCGGTTGTGTAACGGCGGTGGGAACGGGGTAAGCAGCTGGACCGATATGTCCCTTTCTGTGGGCCTTTGTCGGGTGATTGGCTCCGTAACAGAGGCGCCGAGGCCGTGACTTGGCTGTGCGTCAGCTCATCGGCAGCCGGTACAGACCGCCCGTGAGCGGCTCCACCAGACCGTCCGTGACAAGTCCGTCGAGCGCGCGGGCGCGCTGCACCGGCTCGTGCCAGACCCGGTCCAGCACCGTCTGCGGCACCGGCGCATGCGCCTCCCTGAGCACCGCCAGCAGCTTGCCGCGCACCTGCCGGTCCGTACCGGCGTACGTCTGCCCCCGGCGCGGCGGCCCCGCGTGCTCCGGCTTGCCGGCCAGCCGCCAGGCGCACTGCGCGGCGATCGGGCAGCGCCCGCACCCCTCGTTCTTCGCCGTGCACACCAGCGCGCCCAGCTCCATGGAGGCGGCCGCCCAGCGCGCGGCCGTCCGCTCGTCCTGCGGCAGCAGCTCACGGGCGAGGTGCCGCTCCGCCGCCGTCGTCGCGTTCGGCGGGTACTGCACCCCGGTCACCGCCCGAGCGAGGACCCGGCGCACATTCGTGTCCAGCACGGCATGCCGCTGCCCGTACGCGAACGACGCCACGGCGGCCGCCGTGTACTCGCCGATGCCGGGCAGCGCCAGCAGCTGTCCGTGGTCCGTCGGTACGTCCCCGCCGTGCCGTTCCGTTATGGCGACCGCGGCGCCGTGCAGCCGCAGGGCCCGGCGCGGATAGCCGAGCCGGCCCCAGGCGCGCACCGCCTCGCCCGGCGCCTCCTTCGCCAGGTCGGCGGGGCGCGGCCAGCGGGCCAGCCACTCCTCGTACACGGGCAGCACCCGGTTGACCGGGGTCTGCTGGAGCATGAACTCGCTGACCATCACACCCCAGGGGCCCGCCTGCGGGCGGCGCCAGGGGAGGTCGCGAGCGTGGGCGTCGAACCAGGCGATCACGGGGGTGTGCAGCTTCTCAGTCATGGCCTTCCGATCCTGCCACGGCTCGGCACCCAGGGCGGGTGACGGCGCGGTCACTCAGCGTCGCGTTGCACGAAGGGCCGCGCCGCCCGCGGCAGTTACCGGGATGATGATCCGGAAAAGTTGCCGTCCGGGCGGCGGGTGGCGCAAGCAAGCACGGGGATCTCTCGTACAGTTTGGGCCGTGGGATCTCTGCGCAATCCGGTCGGGCCGCTTCCCTCCTCCATCTACTGGCGAAGGAGGGTCGTACTGCTGTCCGTGGTGGCCGTGTTGGCACTGCTGATCTTGTGGATCGCCACCTCCGGCGGCGGGGGCGGCAAGAAGACCGCCGCCGGGTCCAACGGCAAGAATCCCGCGCCCACGATCACGCCGGGGCCGTCCTCGTCCGGGCCCGCGATCAGCCAACACCCGGGCGGGCGCGACGAGTCGAGCGGCGGAGCCGCCGGTGGGAGCGGTTCCGGGTCCGGCGACGGCAGCGGCTCGGGCGCCGGGTCCTCCGGGGCCGGTGACGGCTCGGGTGGCGGCAACGTGGGTACGGGCGACACGCTCCCGGCGTCCTCCTCCCTGCCCAACTGCACCTCATCCGCAGTGACGTTGAGCCTGCGCAGCCTGCACAACTCCTACTCGCCGGACCAGACCCCGACCTTCGAACTCACCGCGAAGAGCAGTTCACCCACCGACTGCAAGATCGATCTCGGGCCCAGGAGCGCGGTGTTGACGATCACGCCGTCGGACGGCGGCGCCGCGTTCTGGTCGTCGGCCGACTGTCCCCAGGGTGCGGGGAGCCTGGTGTTCCGGGTGCCGTCGGGCCAGAGCATCGCGTACACGGTGAAGTGGGACCGCAGGCCGAGCGCTGCGCACTGTGCGACGCCCTCCGGGGGTTCGGCCAAGACAGGGACGTATCTGCTGGAGGCGAAGACGCCGGGGTTCGGGAAGGTGCAGGCGTCGTTCGTGCTGTCGGCCGACTGAGGGGCGGGCGGCGCGGTTCGTCGTCGGGTGCGGGCGTGCGGGGGTTCCTCGCGCCCCTTGGGTGGCTGAGCTGCAGCTTGCTTTCAGGGGCGCTGGGAACTGTGTGGACGGCCACGGTGCACCCGCAGCCGCCGGACCACCATGCTTCCCGAGCTATCGGGCGCCCGGCCCGAACTCAGACGTAGCGCTCCAGGATGGAGGACTCGGCCAGGCGCGACAGGCCCTCCCGCACGCTCCTCGCGCGGGCCTCGCCCACGCCGTCCACGGTCTGCAGATCGTCCACGCTGGCAGCGAGCAGCTTCTGCAGGCCCCCGAAATGCTCCACCAGCCGGTCGATGATCGCGCCCGGGAGGCGCGGCACCTTCGCCAGCAGCCGGAAGCCCCGCGGGGACACCGCGGAGTCGAGGGTCTCGGGAGACCCGGTGTAGCCCAGCCCACGCGCCACCGTGCTGAGTTCGAGCAGCTCCGCGTGGGTCAGGGCGTCCAGCTCGGACAGCGCCTCCTCGACCGTACGGGACCGTTTCGCCGTCGGCTCGGGGACGTAGTCCCGGACGACCAGCTCACGGTCGGGCTCGACCCCGGCGATCAACTCCTCCAGCTGGAGTGCGAGCAGACGCCCGTCCGTGCCCAGTTCGACCACGTATTCGGCGATTTCGGTGGCGATACGGCGGACCATCTCCAGTCGCTGCGCGACGGCGGACACGTCCCGCACCGTCACCAGGTCCTCGATCTCCAGCGCCGAGAGGGTGCCGGCCACCTCGTCCAGGCGCAGCTTGTACCGCTCCAGCGTGGCCAGTGCCTGGTTCGCCCGGGACAGGATCGCCGCCGAGTCCTCCAGGACGCGGCGCTGACCGTCGACGTAGAGCGCGATCAGCCGCATCGACTGGGAGACGGAGACCACGGGGAAGCCGACCTGCTTGCTGACCCGGTCCGCCGTACGGTGCCGGGTGCCGGTCTCCTCCGTCGGGATCGTCGGGTCCGGCACCAGCTGCACACCGGCGCGCAGGATCTTCGACAGGTCCGAGGACAGCACGATGCCGCCGTCCAGCTTGCACAGCTCCCGCAGCCGGGTCGCGGTGAACTCCACGTCCAGCACGAACCCGCCCGTGCACATCGCCTCGACCGTCTTGTCGGAGCCGAGGACGATGAGCCCGCCGGTGTTGCCGCGCAGGACGCGCTCAAGGCCGTCGCGCAGGGCCGTACCCGGAGCCACGGCGCTCAGCGAGGCGCGCATCAGGCCATCGGAACCGGCACTCCCACCGGACTTTCCGGGAGCTGCTGCCCGGTCGTTGGCTGCCACTGCACTCCTCCGGTCGCAGGTTCTGACGCGCCCCCGCACCCGCACTCGGTTCGTACGGACGGGCGAGACCTGCGCAAAGTCTACCGGCGCTCCTCCGCCTCCCGTGGGGCCTCTCGGCGACGCGAGCGTGGCAGCACCCGCAGCGCGTCCCCCATGTCGGCCACTTCCAGGACCTTCATGCCGGGCGGCACCTTGCCCGGATCGGTCGGCACGAGCGCGTGCGTGAAGCCCAGCCGGTGCGCCTCGGAGAGCCTGCGCTGCACACCCGTGACCCGTCTGACCTCGCCCGCGAGGCCCACCTCGCCGATGGCCACCAGGTTCTTCGGCAGCGGGGTGTCACTGGCGGCGGAGGCCAGCGCGAGCGCGATCGCGAGGTCGGCGGCCGGCTCCGACAGCTTCACCCCGCCCACCGTCGCGGAGTAGATGTCCCGCTTGCCGAGCGCGCTGATCCGGCCGCGCTGCTCCAGGACGGCCAGCATCATCGACACGCGCGAGGTCTCCAGGCCCGAGGTCGTACGCCGCGGGGAGGGGATCTGGGAGTCGACGGTCAGCGCCTGCACCTCGGCCACCAGCGGGCGGCGGCCCTCCAGGGTGACGGTCAGGCAGGTGCCGGGGACCGGTTCGTCCCGACGTGTCAGGAAAAGTCCGCTCGGGTCGGCCAGGCCCGTGATGCCCTCGTCGTGCAGCTCGAAGCAGCCGACCTCGTCCGTGGCGCCGTAGCGGTTCTTCACGCCGCGCACCAGGCGCAGGCGCGCGTGCCGGTCGCCCTCGAAGTGCAGGACGACGTCCACCAGGTGCTCCAGCAGGCGGGGCCCCGCGATCGCGCCGTCCTTGGTGACATGGCCCACCAGCAGCGTGGACATCCCGCGCTCCTTGGAGGCGCGGATCAGCGCCCCCGCCACCTCCCGCACCTGGGCCATGCCGCCGGGTGCGCCCTCGATCTGCGGGGAGGCGACCGTCTGCACCGAGTCGAGGATCAGCAGGGACGGCTTCACCTCGTCCAAGTGGCCGAGGACGGCGGACAGATCGGTCTCTGCGGCCAGATACAGCTCGTCGTGGAGGGCGCGGATGCGGTCCGCGCGCAGCCGCACCTGGCTCGCCGACTCCTCGCCCGTGACATACAGCGTGCGGTGCTCCGCGCTCGCGGACTTGGCGGCCACGTCCAGCAGCAGCGTGGACTTGCCGACGCCGGGCTCGCCGGCCAGCAGCACGACCGCGCCGGGCACCAGGCCGCCGCCGAGCACCCGGTCCAGCTCGGGCACCCCGGTCGGGCGGGCGGTGGCCTGCCGGCCGTCGACCTGGCCGATGGGCAGCGCGGAGGTGGTGACACGGCCCGGGGCCGTCGTACGGACCGCGGGCGCGCCGTACTCCTCGATCGTGCCCCAGGCCTGGCACTCGGGGCAGCGGCCGAGCCACTTGGCCGTCTGCCAGCCGCACTCGGTGCAGCGGTAGGACGGGCGGTCCTTGGTGGTCTTGGTACGGGCAGCCATGCGGAAACCGTAGCCCGCGCCACTGACAACCGGTCCCCGGGCCGCCGAAGGTCCTCCCCGGGCCACTGACTGGGGCCTCGCCGGAGATGCGCCGGCGGGTGAACCGGTATCGGCCATGACCCGTCGGGATCGAGCCACGGAACAAAGGGTTCCTGTCCCCTTATGAGGGATCGTTTCACCCGTACGGATTAAAAGTGCTCAAGGTGAGAGAAGGGGCACTCCGTCGCCGCCTACGGTCGCACGGGTGATGAGCAGTAGCCCGGAGACCACCACCCGCACCAGTGGCGCGCACTGGGCGCAGCGCGAGGCGCGTGCAGCACGAGAGGCGTGGGAAGGGCGCGACCGCGTCGCCGGGCGCACCCTCGCCCAGCGGCCGCCGGCGCGCTACGACCCCTACCTGGACGGGCTGTTCACCTACTGCCTGTCGGTGCTGTGCGACCACGACGCGGCCACCGCCGCCCTCGGCGACGTCCTCGCGCTGGCCGAGCGGCGCGGACAGCGCCTCCCCGAGGCCGCCGCCGATCGCAGGGCCTGGCTGTACGCGCTGGCCCGCTGGGCGTGCCTGCGCAAGCTGGCCGAGGCCAAGCAGAAACGTCAGGCCACCCATGCGGCAGGCCGTACCGCGGCCGCGAGCAAGGTCCCCGAGCAGTCGGTGGCCCCGGAGGTCCAGGAACAGCGCCGCCGCGAACTGTCCCTGCTGGCCTGGCCGGAGGCGGCCGGTACGACCCCCGAGCAGCGCGAGGCCCTGGAGCTGGCCGTCCGCCACCATCTCGCCGCGCACGAGGTCGCCGCCGTCCTCGGCATGGAACCCGCCGCCGCGCGCGACCTGCTCGCCACGGCCGCCTGCGAGGTCGAGCGCACCCGTGCGGCCCTCGCCGTCGTCGAGACCGGCGGCTGCCCCAGCGTGGCCCACCTCACGGGGGACAGCCGACTCGTCCTCAGCACGGCCCTCCGCCGCGAGCTGGTCCGGCACGTCGACGACTGCCCGCGCTGCCGCCGCACCGCCGAGCGCGCCGTCCCCGGCCACTGGCCCGGCGCCACGGTCACGCCCGCCGAACTGCCCGTCCTGGAGGCCCCCCGCGCGGCCCTCCACATCGCCCTGGCCCACTACCCACGCGCGCGTGGCGCTGCGGCTCCCCGCTTCGACCGGCGCGGCTTCCCGATGGACCCCAAGGACCGCGCGGCCCGCCGGGACCGGCTACGCGCGCGTGCCGTGACGACGACCGTCGTCGCCACGGTGGTGGCCGCCCCCGTCCTCGCCCTGTGGGCCGCCTACCGGGGCGCCCCTACGGCGGACGGCGACGGCCCCTCCGCCACCGCGCACGAGGCACAGGGCCCCGACGGCCTCGGCAGCGACTCGGCAGGCGGCTACGAGAACGCCGGGAACGCCCGCGTGAAGCCCGGCGCGCACCTCGGCAAGGACGGCACGGCGGACGTCTCCGTGGAGGTCGTCAGCGTCGCCGGGGTGGGCGAGAAGAACTCCGGGCGGCTTGACGTCAGCGCCGCGAACGACGGCGACACCACGCTGATCACCCTCACCGCCGACGACTCCTCCCCGGTCCGGTGGTCCGGGTCCACCTCGGCGCCCTGGCTCTACCTCAGCCAGTCCTCGGGAACCCTCGGCCCCGGCGAAACGTTGACGATCAAGGTGTACGTGGACCACCTCCGCGAGCCCTCCGGCCACTGGCACGCCCAGCTGGCGATCTCCCCGGCCGGCACCGTGGTCACCATCGAGGGCTACGGCAAGGCCCCGACCCGCCACCCCACACCGACCCCCTCGCCCACCACCCCCACGCCCAGCACCCCGCCTCCGACCCCCACGACCCCACCGCCCACCCAATCCCCACCCCCCACCCCGACCGACCCACCGTCCCCCTCCGACTCCCCGACACCGACCCCACCTCCGTCCACCACAGACACACCGAGCCCTTCTGGCAGCTAGGGGTGGCTGTTTGCGGGGGAGCGGGGAGGGCGTGGAGGGTGCCGGGGGCGGTGTCCTCGTCCTCCGGCTCTCCGATGCCGACGGCGTGCGATTCCGGTACGCGGAGGCTTGCGGGCGGCTCGGGATGGTTATGGGGGAGGCCGGAGTGCTGGGGTGGGCGTTTGCCTTCGTCCTCCGGCCTTGCGATGCCGACAGCGTGCGATACCGGTATGTGGAGGCTTGCAGGCGGCTCGGGGTGTTCTTGGGAGGGGGAGGGTGCGGGGGGTGGCTGTCTTCATCCTCCGGCCCTGAGATACCGAGGGCGTCCAATACCGGCGCGAAGGCCTTCTGGTGCCGAGGGGGCTGGGGGAGGGCGCGGCGGTGGGCGGCCGTCTTTGCCCTCTGGCTCCCCGATGCCGACGGCGTTCGATATCGGCAAGCGGAGGCTTGCGGGCGACTCGGGGGCGCTTGGGACGGGGCTTGGGGGTGGGCGACGTCGACGGCCGACGGAGACGGGGGGAGGGCCAAGGCTGGGCCAGGGCTGGGGCCTGGGGCAGGTGCTGGGATTTGCGCGCCGCCGACCATCGCCAGGCAAGCGGCTGCCGGCGCCTGCGGTGCCGTTCCCCGGCATGCGGCTGGCGGTCCACTACACCGACCCGCCCATCGGTCGCCGAACCGACCAGTGCCCCGGCATGCGGTTGGCGACCCACTCGCCGGCCCTTGCCCATCGGTCGTCGAACCGACCGCCACCCCTGGTCAAGCGTTGTCGAACCGACCACTGTCCGCGGCCTGCGGCGCACTCCGCCAATGTCCGCGACCTGCGGCCACCCGCCGACCCCTGCCCATCGGCCACGAACCGACCACTGCCCCCGGGCAAGCGGCTGTCGAACCGACCACGGCCCCCGGCTACCCGCTGGCGGCCCACCCCGCCGACCCTGCCCATCGGCCGCGAACCGACCACCGCCCCAGGACAAGCGCCCTCGAACCGACCGCTGCCCCGGCCATGCGGCTTCGAACCCACCGCTGCCCCACCGCTGCCCCGCCATGCCGTCGCCCGCCCCGGCCGGTGCCCCTTCAGTTGGCCGAGGCGGGTGGGTGGGTGGGCGAGGGGGGGTGGGGTGGTGGAGTTACCGGGGCGGGTCGGCTGGGTGGGGGGCGAGGAGGGGGAGCTGGGATGCCAGTCGGGCTTCGCACAGCTCGACCAGGCGGTCGTAGCCGGCCTTGCCCATCAGTTCGGTCAGCTCGGCCCGGTAGGAGACGTACACCGGGTCGCCCGCGCCGTGCGCGGAGGTCGCCGAGGTGCACCACCAGTGCAGGTCGTGGCCGCCCGGGCCCCAGCCCCTGCGGTCGTACTCGCCGATCGAGACCTGGAGGACGCGCGTGTCGTCGGGGCGGTCGATCCAGTCGTACGTCCGCCGGATCGGCAGCTGCCAGCACACGTCCGGCTTGGTCTCCAGCGGCTCCCGGCCCTCCCGCAGCGCGAGGATGTGCAGCGAGCAGCCCGCGCCGCCCGCGAAACCGGGGCGGTTCTGGAAGATGCACGAGCCGTTGTACGGGCGGGTCTGGCGGGAGCCCTCGTCGTCCTCGGAGACCCAGCCGTTCCGGGTGCCCTCGTCGTGGTGCTGCCAGATCTCCGGGGTGAGCCGTGCCACATGCCCGGCGACCCGCTTCTCGTCGTCCTCGTCCGAGAAGTGCGCGCCCAGCGAGCAGCACCCGTCGTCCGCGCGGCCCGCCTGGATGCCCTGGCAGCCGCTGCCGAAGATGCAGTTCCAGCGAGAGGTCAGCCATGTCAGATCACAGCGGAAGACCTGTTCGTCGTCCGCGGGATCCGGAAACTCCACCCAGGCGCGCGCGAAGTCGAGCCCCTTCTCGTCGCTCCGCTTCGGGGCCGCCTGCGGGGACTTCTTGGACGTGGACGCCTTCGCCTGCGAAGAATCCTTCAATCCCTTGGAGGATTTGTGGTTCTTCGCCTTTTTCGTCTTTGGCACGCGTCCAGGGTAAGTGGCCGAGGGCCGCTCCGGGGACCGTGGACGGACGATCTGGCAGTAGCGTTCCGTATATGAGACTCGGTGTCCTGGACGTGGGTTCGAACACGGTGCATCTGCTGGTGGTGGACGCCCACCCCGGCGCGCGCCCGCTGCCCGCGCATTCGCACAAGGCCGACCTGCGGCTCGCCCAACTGCTCGACGGCAGCGGTGCCATCGGCGACGACGGCATCCACAAGCTGGTCGACGTCGTGCGGGACGCGCTCCAGGCCGCCGAGGACAAGGGTGTCGAGGATCTGCTGCCGTTCGCGACCTCCGCCGTCCGCGAGGCCACCAACGCCGATGACGTCCTCGCGCGCGTGGAGGAGGAGACGGGCGTACGGCTTCAGGTCGTCACCGGCCCGGAGGAAGCCCGTCTGACCTTTCTCGCGGTCCGCCGCTGGTTCGGCTGGTCCGCCGGAAAGCTGCTGGTCCTGGACATCGGCGGCGGTTCCCTGGAGATCGCCTACGGCATAGACGAGGAGCCGGACGCCGCCGTCTCCCTGCCGCTCGGCGCCGGCCGGCTCACCGCGGGCTGGCTGCCCGGCGACCCGCCCGCTCCCGATGCGGTGCGCACGCTGCGCCGCCACGTCCGTGCGGAGATCGCCCGCACGGTCGGCGAGTTCAGCCGCTTCGGCGCCCCCGACCACGTGGTCGCCACCTCCAAGACCTTCAAGCAGCTCGCCCGTATCGCCGGCGCCGCCCGCAGCGCCGAGGGCCTCTACGTCCAGCGGGAACTCAAGCGCGAGTCCCTGGAGGCCTGGGTGCCGCGCCTGGCCGGCATGACCGATGACCAGCGCCGTGAGCTTCCGGGGGTGTCCGAGGGCAGGGCCGGTCAGCTGTTGGCGGGCGCCCTGGTCGCCGAGGGCGCGATGGACCTGTTCGGCGTGGAGAGCCTGGAGATCTGCCCGTGGGCCCTGCGGGAAGGCGTGATCCTCCGGCGCCTCGATCACATGAACTCCGATTAGCGCCCCGAATCAGCGCCCCGAAAGGGGCGCGGGCTGTATCGATGTGCGGCTCCGCCGCGTGGGCGCGAGGAGCGACCACGCACCCGCAGTCGCCCGCACTCACGCAAATGGCGAACGTCACAACGGCGAACAGGCACCCGACCCCCGAGCCGCTCAACCCCTTAAGGTGACGGACGTGGCTGAACCAACGGACGTGCCCATCGCGCTGTCGACGGCCTCCGTGTACCCGGAGTCCACGGCGACGGCCTTCGAGATCGCCGCGCGCCTCGGGTACGACGGCGTCGAGGTCATGGTGTGGACCGACCCGGTCAGCCAGGACATCGAGGCGCTGCGCCGCCTGTCGGACTACCACGGCGTTCCGGTCCTGGCGGTCCACGCCCCCTGCCTGCTGATCACCCAGCGGGTCTGGTCGACGGACCCCTGGGTCAAGCTGCAGCGGGCCCGGGCGGCCGCCGAGAAGCTGGGTGCCTCCACCGTCGTCGTACACCCGCCCTTCCGCTGGCAGCGGCAGTACGCGCGCGACTTCGTCGACGGGATCTGGCGGATGGCGGGCGAGACGGACGTGCGGTTCGCCGTCGAGAACATGTACCCGTGGCGCTACCGCGACCGCGAGATGCTCGCCTACGCCCCCGACTGGGACGTCACCCAGCACGACTACCGGCACTTCACGATCGACCTCAGCCACACGGCGACCGCCCGCACGGACGCCCTGGACATGATCGACCGCATGGGTGACCGCCTCGGCCATGTGCACCTCGCCGACGGCCGGGGCTCGGCCAAGGACGAGCACCTGGTGCCCGGCCGCGGCACCCAGCCCTGCGCCGAGGTGCTGGAGCACCTGACCCGCTCCGGCTTCGACGGCCATGTCGTCATCGAGGTCAACACCCGGCGGGCGATGTCCAGCGCCGAGCGCGAGGCCGACCTCGCCGAGGCCCTGGCCTTCACCCGCAAGCACCTGGCGTCGGCGGTACGGGTGCCCCGGCCGTGACCGAGAACGAGCCGTCCGGCCGCAGAAGAGGCAGACCCCCGCGCACGGAGTCCGCGGGCACCCGCGACCGCATCCTCACCGCGGCCCGCGAGGAGTTCTCCGAGCGCGGCTACGAGAAGACGTCCGTCCGCGGCATCGCCAAGGCGGCCGGCGTCGACTCCGCGCTGGTCCACCACTACTTCGGCACCAAGGAGCAGGTCTTCGAGGCGGCCGTCGCCGTGGCCTTCGCGCCCGCGCTGGACGCGCCGGTCGCGGTCGCCGACGGACCGCTGGAGGGGGTGGGGGAGCGGCTCACCCGCTTCATCTTCGGTATCTGGGAGAACCCCACGACCCGCGTCCCGCTGCTGGCCATCGTGCGCTCGGCCGTCAACAACGACACCGCGGCCGCCGTGTTCCGCCGCCTGATCGCCTCCCAGCTGCTGCGCCGTATCGCGGCCCAGGTGGACCTGCCGGACCCGGAGCTGCGCGCCGAGCTGGCCGCCGCCCAGCTGGTGGGTACGGCGATGATGCGTTACGTGATCAAACTGGAGCCGCTGGCGTCGGCGGACCTGGAGCAGATCATCGCGCGCGTCGCCCCCGTCGTACAGCACCACCTCACGGACCGGTGAAATGCTTGTCCCGTATTCCGGACAACCGTGTCCAGCACTTGGAGCGGCGGCGTAGTCTCGTAGACACCCAGAACTCTCTGGACATATAGCCAGAAGGTCTTCGAAGGAGCGAGCGACGATGCCCGAGCTGAGGTCCCGCACAGTCACCCACGGCCGCAACATGGCGGGCGCCCGCGCCCTGATGCGCGCCTCCGGTGTACCGGGTGCGGACATCGGCCGGAAGCCGATCATCGCGGTCGCCAACTCCTTCACCGAGTTCGTGCCGGGCCACACCCACCTCCAGCCGGTCGGCCGGATCGTCAGCGAGGCGATCACGGAGGCGGGCGGCATCCCGCGCGAGTTCAACACGATCGCCGTGGACGACGGCATCGCCATGGGCCACGGCGGCATGCTCTACTCCCTGCCCTCCCGCGACCTGATCGCGGACAGCG
Source organism: Streptomyces sp. NPDC052101 (assembly GCF_040680235.1). Lineage (NCBI taxonomy): Bacteria > Bacillati > Actinomycetota > Actinomycetes > Kitasatosporales > Streptomycetaceae > Streptomyces > Streptomyces sp. NPDC052101. Next base: position 10,313 of record NZ_JBFAWH010000002.1, on the reverse strand, counting down.
TGGAGTACATGGTCGAGGCCCACTGCGCCGACGCCATGGTCTGCATCTCCAACTGCGACAAGATCACCCCGGGCATGCTGCTGGCGGCCCTGCGCCTGAACATCCCGACGGTCTTCGTCTCCGGCGGCCCGATGGAGGCCGGCCGCGCCACGCTCGTGGACGGCACGGTCCGCACCCTCGACCTGGTCGACGCGATCTCCGACGCCGTCAACGACAAGATCTCCGACGAGGACATCCTCCGTATCGAGGAGAACGCCTGCCCGACCTGCGGCAGCTGTTCCGGCATGTTCACCGCCAACTCGATGAACTGCCTGACGGAGGCCATCGGCCTCTCGCTCCCCGGCAACGGCTCGGTCCTCGCCACCCACACCGCTCGCAAGCAGCTCTACGTCGACGCGGCCCGCACGGTCATGGACATCACCCGCCGCTACTACGAGCAGGACGACGACTCGGTCCTCCCGCTCAATGTCGCCACGTTCCAGGCCTTCGAGAACGCCATGGCCCTGGACATCGCGATGGGCGGCTCCACGAACACGATCCTGCACCTGCTGGCCGCCGCCCAGGAGGCGGGCGTCCCCTTCGGCCTGGAGCAGATCGACGCCGTCTCGCGCCGCGTCCCCTGCCTGGCGAAGGTCGCCCCGAACGTCGCGAAGAACCGCACGTACTACATGGAGGACGTGCACCGCGCCGGCGGCATCCCGGCCCTGCTCGGCGAACTGCACCGCGCGGGCCAGCTCAACGAGGACGTGCACGCGGTCCACAGCCCCTCCCTGGCCGACTGGCTGAAGACCTGGGACGTCCGCGGCGGCTCCCCGTCCCCCGAGGCGGTCGAGCTGTGGCACGCGGCCCCCGGCTGTGTCCGCTCCGCCGAGGCCTTCTCCCAGTCCGAACGCTGGGAGGCCCTGGACGACGACGCCGAGAACGGCTGCATCCGCTCCGTCGAGCACGCGTACTCCAAGGACGGCGGCCTCGCGGTCCTCAAGGGCAACCTGGCGGTCGACGGCTGCGTCGTGAAGACGGCCGGTGTCGACGAGTCGATCTGGACCTTCGAGGGTCCGGCAGTGGTCTGCGAGTCCCAGGAGGAGGCCGTCCAGCGCATCCTCACCCAGGAGGTCAAGGACGGCGACGTCGTCGTCATCCGCTACGAGGGCCCCAAGGGCGGCCCCGGCATGCAGGAGATGCTCTACCCGACCTCGTACCTGAAGGGCCGCGGCCTCGGCAAGACCTGCGCCCTGATCACCGACGGCCGCTTCTCCGGCGGCACCTCGGGCCTGTCGATCGGCCACGCCTCCCCGGAGGCGGCCTCCGGCGGCACCATCGCCCTCGTGCAGGACGGCGACCGCATCCGCATCGACATCCCGAACCGCACGATCGAGCTGCTGGTCGACGAGGCCGAACTGACCCGCCGCGAAGCGTCCCTGAACGGCGTGTACGCCCCCAAGAACCGCGAGCGCAAGGTGTCCGCGGCGCTGAAGGCCTACGCCGCGATGGCGACCAGCGCCGACAAGGGCGCCGTCCGCGATGTGACCAGGCTGGGCTGAGCCGCCGTACGACCGTCAGGGGCCGCCTCCGCCGGGGGCGGCCCCTTCGGCTGTCACCGGTCGGCTGTCACCGGCCGGCGGTCACCAGTCGGCCGGGTTGCGGGCGGCCACGCCGAACACGGTGCCGTCGGGAGCACCGGCGTAGACGTGGTCGTCGTGCAGCACGGGGGCGGCAGGCGCTCCCGCGATCGTCGTCGCGGCGTCGCCGAGGCGGGCGGGCGTCTGCCCGACGAGAACCCCCCGGCGGGCGTCGACGGCGAGGAGCCGCCCGTCGCCCGCCGTGAAGTACACGTACCTGTCGTCCGCGACGGGCGCCGAACCACGGCTCACCGAGGTCTCCATGCGCCACAGGTGCTTCCGCGCGGCCATGTCCACGGCTTCGAGGGAGCCGCCGGCGCCGAGGAGGTACACGATGTTCCCGTGCACGGTGGCCTGGGCGGCCTGGCTGGCCAGCCGCAGCTCCACGCGCTGCGTCGACCGGGTCCCCGGGGTGTAGCGGACGACCGCCTTCGTCTCCCCGTAGACACGGTCGACGGAGAGGAAGAAGACGGAGCCGTCCGCGGTCCCGACCGGCGTGAGCGCCCCCTTCAGCCGGGCCTGCCAGCGCACGTCACCACTGCGCGGGTCCACGGCGGACACCTGGGTGCTCGATCCGTCGCCGGACGTGCTGGTGGCGTACGCCAGCGCGTCGCCCGGGAAGGAGACGAACGACGGCCTGCTCTGACCGGCGATCCGGAGGTTCCAGCGGGTGGCGCCCGACGCGCCGTCGACGCCGGTGACCTTGCCGCCGGCATCGGTGAGCAGGGCCGTCCCGTCCGTGTACCGGACCGTCGTGTCCCGGGGCAGCCGCCGCTTCCAGACCTCGTCCCCCGAACCCGGCCGGAGCGCCGCGAGCTGCGCACCGCCGTCCGTGTACGGCTGCACCGATCCGGCCGAGAGGACCGGCGGTCCGCTCACCTGCCTGGCCGCGACCGGGTGGCGCCACAGCAGCTTTCCGTCGGACGGGGAGAGGGCGAAGACCACGCCGGGCTGCGCGCACAGCAACTTCCCCGCCCCGTACGAGCACTGCGGCATCCCCGACGCCTTGGGCACCGGCCTGGCCGCCCAGGAGCTGAACGCGGCCGCCCTGGTCCGGGGGTTCGGGCCGGCCGGCGTACCGCCGTCGCCCCCGATCAGCTGGACGGACACCAGCGCGGCGGCCGCGACGAGAGCGAGCGCCCCGGCGCCCACCGCCACCTTCCTGCCGACCCGCCTCCTGGCGGGGGCCTCGGGCCGCCCGGCGTCCGGCTTCGGAGCCGGTCCCCCGCCCGTACGCTGCGCCGGTATGAACGCTTGGGTGTCGTACGAGGCCGCCACCGACCGCAGCTCCCGCATCAGCTCATCGGGGGTCGGCCGGTCCTCGGGCTCCTTGGCGAGACAGCGCAGCACCAACGGCACCAGGTTCTCCGGCACGCCGGTCAGATCGGGCTCGTCGTGCACCACCTGGTAGGCGACGACATACGGGCTGTCGGAGTCGAACGGCCCCCGACCGGTGGCCGCGTGCACCATCACCGACCCGAGCGCGAAGATGTCGGCGGCGGGCCCGACCTCCCTCGGCCGCCGGAACTGCTCGGGTGCCATGAAGGGCGGCGTACCGATCAACTTGCCGGTCTCGGTGCGCAGTTCACTGTCCTTGGGGCGGGAGATACCGAAGTCGATGACTTTCGGCCCGTCCTCGGCGAGCAGCACATTGCTCGGCTTCAGATCCCGGTGGACGACCCCCACCCGATGGATGTCGCGCAACGCCTCCGCCAGCCCCGCCATCAGCCGGCGCAACTGCGGAGCGGCCAAGGGACCGTTCCGCTTCACCTCGTCGGAGAGGGTCGGACCGGGAATGAACAGCGTGGCCATCCAGGGCCGTTCAGCCTCCGGATCGGCGTCCACGACGGACGCGGTGAAGGCGCCGCTCACCCTCCGGGCGGCCCCCACCTCCTGCCGGAAACGGCTCCTGAACTCGGGATCCCTGGCGAACTCGGCGTGTACGACCTTCACCGCGAGCTTCATCCCGGAGGTGCTGCGGGCCAGATGGACGACCCCCATGCCGCCCGAGCCCAAAGACGATTCCAGACGGTAGTGACCGGCGTACTCGGGAAGTTCCGCTTCCGCGCCCGCTCCCGTGTTCCTGCGTGGCGCCATGGGACCACCCCCGTGCTGTTCATCCGCGCGCGCGACGCACGGAGCCTAGTCGATGACTCGTGCGAGACAGAGGCGGCTTGCTAGCCTTCGCGCGCGAGTCGCGCACAGGTGTTCCGTGGCTCGTTCCGGGCACATCGACAGACCCCATGACCGCCATGGGGTGGAACGGGGGGCTTTCATGTCAGTAGACCGCGCCGCAGAGGCCGCCGAGGCCGCCGAGGCCGCCACGGATTCGCTGCGTTACTACTCCGTCGCCCCGGGCTGCCGCCTGAACGTCCGCAGCGGCCCCGGCACCGACTACAACATCGTCCGCGTCCTGCCCCTCGGCGCCAAGGTCCCGGTCTTCTGCCAGGCCTCGGGCACCAGGGTCTCCGGCCCGTACGGCACGACGGACATCTGGGACAACATCAACAACGGGGAGTACGTCTCCGACGCCTACGTCCAGACCGGCAGCGACGGCTACATCGCCCCGCGCTGCAGCTGACCCGCGCCCCGCGCTTCAGCTGACCTGCTCCCCGGGCGAAGCGCCCCGCGCTGCGCCGGACCCCGCCGGGAGCCCGTCCCCGTCCGGCGCCATAATCGTTCCGTGAGCGACGAGACCGGCACCCCGGACACCCCGACGGGCTCCCCGGGCGACGCGGCCCCGAGCGGCGGCCCCCGACCCGAGCCCCTCCGCTTCTTCGGCACCACCTGGGTGAACCACGACCACGGCTACACCGCCCGCCGTGCCGGCGCCGCCCTCGGCTCCCTCGCCGCGGCCGTCGCCTCCTGCCTGGTCCTCCGCTTCGCCTACGAAGGCATCCAGATCGCCGACACCGGCTCCTTCGTGACCGTGCTGATCATCGCCATGTTCGCGATCTGCAGCGCGCTCGCCTTCCGCAACACCTGGGAAGGCTTCGGCAAGCGCCACGACCCGCAGCGCCAGGCCTCCCTGCGCGGCCTGCTCGCCATCGGCTTCGTCGGCTCCCTCCTCGCCTACTTCTTCCGCTCCCTCACCGAGGCCCCGGGCGAGAAGCTGCACCGCGAGGAGTACGAGCAGGCCCGCGAGGCGTACGAGCGCCGCTCCTCCCGGCGCACCGGCAACCCGTCGAAGAAGAAGCGCCGCCGCTGACACCGGCCCCACCGGCCACTGAGCGATGCCTCCGGCCAGGCCGCTCCCTTCCGCCAACACCCCGGCGTCACAAGCGACTTGCCCCAAGCCGTCCGTACGTCATGGAGGCCGGCTGCCCGAGGTGGTGTGCTTGTCCGCATGACCACGACTCCACCGCCCTCGCCCGCGACCCGCGCGCACTCCTTCAACTCCGCCGCCGCCCAGTACGCCGCGAACCGGCCCTCCTACCCGCCCGCCCTCTTCGACACCGTCGAGGAGCTGGCCGGCCGGTCCCTGTCCGGTGCCCGGGTCGTGGACGTCGGTGCCGGCACGGGCATCGCGACCGCCCTCCTGCACGACCGCGGCGCCGACGTCCTCGCCGTCGAACCGGGCGAGGGCATGGCCGCCGAGTTCCGCCGCGGGCTGCCGCATCTCCCGATCGTCCGCGGCAACGGCAACGCCCTCCCCGTCGCCGACGCCTCCGCCGACTTCGTCACCTACGCCCAGGCCTGGCACTGGACCGACACCGCCCGCTCGGTGCCGGAGGCGCTGCGGGTGCTGCGGCCGGGCGGCGCGCTGGCGCTGTGGTGGAACGGCGACGCCCGGGACGTCGAGTGGATCGCCGAGGCCGCCGCCCGTATCGGCGCCTTCTTCGGCGTGGACATCGTCGCCCAGCAGCGGGACGGCAGTCGCACGGAACTGGCCGACCCGAGCGGCCGTCTCGACTTCAGCCGCCGGGAGGTCCGCTGGAGCCGCCGGGTCACGATCGACACCCATCTCGCCAACCTCGGCAGCCACTCGGCATTCCTCCTCACACCCGCCGAGCGCAGGACCGCCTTCCTCGAAGAGGAGCGCGCCCACCTGCTGAAGGTCTTCCCGGACGGCATCGTCGAGGAGACCTACGACGTCCTCCTCCTCGTCGCCACCAAGCCCTGACCCGGGGCCGCCGCTCTTCCCTGCCACCGCCCTTGACGCCCGGCCTGCCGGAGCCAATTATTCATCACATGATGAATAGTGCCGTGCAGGCCGACGGCCTCACCGTCGTCCGCGGCCCCCGCACCGTCCTGCACCACCTCCGCTTCACCGTCCCCCACGGCCAGATCACCGGCCTGCTCGGCCCCTCCGGCTGCGGCAAATCCACCCTCATGCGCGCCATCGTCGGCACCCAGGCCAAGGTCACCGGCACCCTGAACGTCCTCGGCCGGCCCGCCGGCCACCCCACCCTGCGCAGCCGCATCGGCTACGTCACCCAGGCCCCCTCCGTCTACGACGACCTGACCGTCCGCCAGAACCTGGACTACTTCGCCGCGATCCTCGACCCCGGCCGAGCCGCCGCCGAACGACGCCACGAGCACGTCACCCGCGCCCTCACCGACGTCGACCTCACCAGCCACGCCGACGCGGTCGCCGGCACCCTCTCCGGCGGCCAGCGCAGCCGGGTCTCACTCGCCGTGGCCCTGCTCGGAACCCCGGAACTCCTCGTCCTGGACGAACCCACCGTCGGCCTCGACCCCGTCCTGCGCCGCGACCTGTGGAACCTCTTCCACGACATCGCCGCCACCCGCGGCGCCACCCTCCTCGTCTCCTCCCACGTCATGGACGAGGCCGAGCGCTGCCACCGCCTCCTCCTCCTGCGCGAGGGCGAGATCCTCGCCGACGACACCCCCGACGCCCTGCGCACCCGCACCGGCACCGACACCGTCGAGGCCGCGTTCCTGCGCCTGGTCGACGAAGCCGCCACCGCGGCCCGCACCCCGGAGCCGACCCGGCACACCGAGGAGCCGACCCGGCACACCGAGGAGACGATCCGACACACCGAGGAGACGATCCGACACACCGAGGGGACAACCCGATGAGCACGACCGCCCCGGCCGCCCCCACCGGCGCGCTCAACACCTCCCGCACCACCGCCACCGCGGCCCGGGTCCTGCGCCAGCTCCGCCACGACCCGCGCACCATCGCGCTGATGATCCTCGTCCCGTGCCTGATGCTGATCCTGCTGCGCTACGTCTTCGACGGCAGCCCCCGCACCTTCGACAACATCGGCGCATCCCTGCTCGGCATCTTCCCGCTGATCACGATGTTCCTCGTCACCTCCATCGCCACCCTGCGCGAGCGCACGTCCGGCACCCTCGAACGCCTCCTCTCCATGCCCCTCGGCAAAGCCGACCTCATCGCCGGCTACGCCCTCGCCTTCGGCGCCCTCGCCATCGTCCAGTCCGCCCTCGCCACCGGACTCGCGCTGTGGCTGCTCGGCCTCGACGTCACCGGCTCACCCTGGCTGCTCCTCCTCGTCGCCCTCCTCGACGCCCTGCTCGGCACGGCCCTCGGTCTCTTCGTCTCGGCCTTCGCGGCCTCGGAATTCCAGGCGGTCCAGTTCATGCCCGCGGTGATCTTTCCCCAGCTCCTCCTCTGCGGCCTGTTCGCTCCCCGGTCCGACATGCACCCCGCCCTGACCGCGATCTCCGACGTCCTGCCGATGTCCTACGCCGTCGACGGCATGAACCAGGTCCTCCACCACACCGACATGACCGCGACCTTCGTACGAGACGTCCTGATCGTGGCCGGCTGCGCGCTGCTCGTCCTGGCCCTGGGTGCGGCCACCCTCCGGCGCCGCACGACCTGACCCCCGCCCGTGTCCCGCCTGCCGGACAACCACCCGCACCCCGCGGACCCGGTGCGAGGATGACCCCCATGAGCCAGAAAGTCGCAGTCCTCGGCACCGGCAAGATCGGCGAAGCCCTGCTCAGCGGAATGATCCGGGCCGGCTGGGCCACGGCCGACCTCCTGGTCACCGCCCGCCGCCCCGAACGCGCCGAAGAACTCCGCACCCGCTACGGAGTCACCCCGGTCACCAACACCGAGGCAGCCAAGACCGCCGACACCCTCATCCTCACGGTCAAGCCGCAGGACATGGGCACCCTCCTGGACGAGCTGGCCCCGCACGTCCCCGCCGACCGCCTGATCATCAGCGGCGCCGCCGGTATCCCCACCTCCTTCTTCGAGGAGCGCCTGGCCGCAGGCACCCCGGTCGTCCGCGTCATGACCAACACCCCGGCCCTCGTCGACGAGGCCATGTCGGTCATCTCCGCCGGCAGCCACGCCACCGAACAGCACCTCGCGCACGCCGAGGAGATCTTCGGTGCCGTGGGCAAGACGCTCCGCGTCCCCGAGACCCAGCAGGACGCCTGCACCGCCCTGTCCGGATCCGGCCCCGCGTACTTCTTCTATCTGGTCGAGGCCATGACCGACGCCGGCATCCTGCTCGGCCTGCCCCGCGACAAGGCCCACGACCTCATCGTCCAGTCCGCCATCGGCGCCGCCGTGATGCTCCGCGACAGCGGCGAACACCCCGTCAAACTCCGCGAGAACGTCACCTCCCCGGCCGGCACGACCATCAACGCCATCCGCGAACTGGAGAACCACGGCGTCCGAGCCGCCCTCATCGCCGCCCTCGAAGCCGCCCGCGACCGCAGCCGCGAACTCGCCTCCGGCAAGAAGGACTGACCCGGCGCCGGGGGCGACGGCCCGACACCAGCCGCCCGCCCCCGCCCGCCCGAGCCCGCCCGAGGCCACGGGCAGGCTGCGTCGCCTAACGGCCGGCCGGGCTCAACGCCGTATCGAACACGGGCGGCAACAGCCCGATCGCCCGGTACGCCGCATCGACGGTCGGCCGGGCCATCGCCCTCGCCTTCTCCGCACCATCCCGCAGCACCCCCTCCACAAAGGCAGGATCCGCGCACAGCTCCCTGTGCCTGGCCTGCACGGGCCTGAGAACCTCCACCACGGCCTCCGCGGTGTCCTTCTTCAAAGCACCGTACGAGTCGTAAACGGCTGCCAGTGACTCAGGGTTCCCGCCCGTGCACGCAGCGAGAATCTCCAGCAGATTCGCGACCCCCGGCCGCGCCTCCCGGTCGTACTCCACGTCCCGCCCGCTGTCGGTGACGGCACGCATGATCTTCTTCCTCATGTCGTCCGGCTCGTCGAGCAGATAGACGACGCCCAGACCCGAGTCGTCGGACTTCCCCATCTTCGCCGTCGGGTTCTGCAGATTCATCACCCGCGCCGCGACCCCCGGACGGGTCGCCCTCGGCACCACGAACGTGTGCCCGTACCGCTGGTTGAACCGCACCGCCAGATCCCGCGCCAGCTCGACATGCTGCACCTGGTCGTCGCCGACCGGCACCTCGCCCGCGCCGTAGGCCAGGATGTCCGCCGCCATCAGCACCGGATACGTCAGCAGCGACAGCCGCACGGTCCCGCCGCGCTCCCGCACCTTCGCGGTCTTCTCCTTGTACTGGATCATCCGACGCATCTCACCGTCGGTCGCCACGCACTCCAGCAGGTACGACAGTCTCGTGTGCTCGCCGACATGGCTCTGCAGGAACACGGTGCACACCTCGGGATCGAGCCCGGCCGCCAGCATCAGCGTCGCGGTCTGCCGGCTGAGCCTGCGCAATCGCGCCGGATCCTGGTCCACGGTCAGCGCATGCAGATCCACGACGCAGAACAGCGCGTCAGCCTGGTGCTGGTCCGTCTCCACCCAGCGCCGCAGGGCTCCCAGGTAGTTGCCCAACGTCAGATGCCCGGTCGGCTGGATCCCGCTGAAGACCCGCGTCATCTCCACTCCACCTCCTGGTCGGGACCGCCGCTCCTGCGGCCGGCCCCCGGAGTCCGGAGGAGATACGAGAACGGCCGCCGAAGCGGCGGCCGTTGGATGCATACGTGAGTACGGCCGCCGTCAGGCGGCCCACCAAAGCTGGGTACACGTACGCGTCGTCATGCCCACCAGAGTACGCCCTGGGGGCTCTCCCCGGACAAGAGTTGACACGCCTCATGCCGATGCGTAGTGTTCTCCGGGTTGTCCGACGTGAGCGCCGACTTCGGTCGGTCCCCGGACAGCCATTCCGCAAGTACCAACCAGCATTCGACGCTGCGGCGCCGTCTGTTTTGGTGCGCGCATTTGCGAAATGAGGAATCCGCGTTCGAAAGGACGCAGCCCCCGATTAGCTCGGGAGCACGGAATCCGCTAAAGTCTCACTCGTCGGAACGGCCCAGCGGCCGGGAAGACAAGCCCCCCTGACTGGGAGTCAGACGCCGAAAGGATCTGATAGAGTCGGAACCGCCGGAAAGGGAAACGCCGAGCGAAAGCGAAGCGAGAACCTGGAAAGCACCGAGGAAATCGGATCGAGAAAAGATCTGATAGAGTCGGAAACGCAAGAACGAAGGGAAGCCCGGAGGAAAGCCCGAGAGGGTGAGTACAAAGGAAGCGACCGTTCCTTGAGAACTCAACAGCGTGCCAAAAATCAACGCCAGATATGTTGATACCCCGTCTCCAGCATCTGCTGGGGCGAGGTTCCTTTGAAATAACACAGCGAGGACGCTGTGTGCGAGAGGATCATTCCTCCTCTCGCACCGCTCTCGTGGTGTTCATCCCGATTACGGGAAAACATTCACGGAGAGTTTGATCCTGGCTCAGGACGAACGCTGGCGGCGTGCTTAACACA